>NZ_JAAFAN010000089.1:0-11627 GCF_010287905.1 Cellulosimicrobium composti | reverse complement strand
GCACCGGGGGGCGCGCCCGGCGTCTCGCCACCGGTCGTCCCCGGCGCCGTCTCCCCCGCCGCGGCGCCGCCCGCAGCCGCCGTCGCTGCCGTCGCCGACAGGAACGCCTGCTCGGCGCGCGCGTGGCGCGGCGGCACGGCGAGGCGCAGCACGTCCGAGAGGGTGCCCGCGTAGTGGTCGGCGACCGCGCGCGCGAGGCGCGCCACGGCGGGCGCGAGCACCGGCTCGGGCGACACGACGCGGCGCAGCGGCAGCAGGCGGCCGTCGTGGTCCGAGCGCTCGACGCGCTCCAGGACGTACCCGTCCACGTCGCGGCCCGCGAACCGCACCTTGACCCGGGCGCCCGGGCGCGCGTCGTCGGCCATCGTGGCCGGGACGAGGTAGTCGAACGCGCGGTCGAGGTGCGCGGGCGACAGGTCGAGCGCGAGGCGCGCCACGGGCAGCTCCGCGGCGGCCTGCAGGGACGCGGGCGGCGCGGGCGTGCGCGGGGCGGGGGGCGGCGTCACGCCCGGCAGGGTGTCCTGCACCGCCTCCCCGGGCGTGTCCTGCGGCTCGCTCACGACGCCATCGAACCACGCGCCGCCGTCACGGCCGGGCGCGCGGGCGCGACCGGCCCGGGCGGCGGTGCGGGCGTCCTCACACGAGGGACTGCAGGTCCGCGACGCGGTCCGTGCGCTCCCACGTGAACTGCTCGAGCTCGCGCCCGAAGTGCCCGTACGCGGCCGTCGGCGCGTAGATGGGGCGCAGCAGGTCCAGGTCGCGGATGATCGCGGCGGGACGCAGGTCGAACACCTCGCGGATCGCGGCCGTGATCCGCTCGACCGGCACCTTCTCCGTGCCGAACGTCTCGACGTACAGGCCCACCGGGTGCGCCTTGCCGATCGCGTAGGCGACCTGCACCTCGCAGCGGCGCGCGAGCCCGGCGGCGACGACGTTCTTCGCGACCCAGCGCGTCGCGTACGCGGCGGAGCGGTCCACCTTCGACGGGTCCTTGCCCGAGAACGCGCCGCCGCCGTGCCGGGCCATGCCGCCGTACGTGTCCACGATGATCTTGCGGCCCGTGAGCCCCGCGTCGCCGCGCGGCCCCCCGACGACGAACGTGCCCGTTGGGTTGACGAACAGGCGCGTCGCGCTCGCGTCGAGGTCGAGGCCCGCGGCCTCGAGGACGGGCGCCACGACGTCGTCCGCGACGAGACGGTGCAGGTCGTCCTGGCGCACGTCCGGGTCGTGCTGCGTGGACAGGACCACCGTGTCGAGCGTGACCGCCCGGTCGCCGTCGTACCCGATCGTCACCTGCGTCTTGCCGTCCGGGCGCAGGCCCGGCACCGTGCCGTCGCGGCGCACGAGCGCGAGGCGCTCCGCGAGCCGGTGCGCGAGCCACACCGGCAGCGGCATCAGGCTGGGGGTGTCGTCGCTCGCGTACCCGAACATGAGGCCCTGGTCGCCCGCGCCCTGTGCGTCGAGCGGGTCGTGCGCCCCCTGGTCGTCGCGCTCCTCGAGGCTCTTGTCCACGCCCTGCGCGATGTCCGGCGACTGCTGCCCGATCGACACCGAGACGCCGCACGAGTCCGCGTCGAACCCGATGGCCGACGAGGTGTACCCGATGCGGCGCACCACGTCGCGCACGATCTGCGGGATCTCGACGTACGCGTCCGTGGTGACCTCGCCCGCGACGTGCACGAGGCCCGTGGTCACCATCGTCTCCACGGCGACGCGCGACGTCGGGTCCTGCGCGAGGAGGGCGTCGAGGATGGAGTCGGAGATCTGGTCGCAGACCTTGTCCGGGTGTCCTTCGGTGACGGACTCGGACGTGAAGAGACGCAGATCAGCCATGCCGCACAGCCTACTGTCCCGAAGCGTGGGCGCGGGCATCCGGCAGTCGAGACGAGACGCGGGTCACTCGGCGGCCGGGAGCAGGCTCGCCGACGCCCCGGCGCCACCACCCGCGGGAGACCCGGACCCCGCGAGCCGCGCGGCGACCGCGTCCCACACCGCGTGCGCGACCTCGCGCTTGGTGCCGCTCGCGACGGCGACGACCTCGCCGCCGCCGTCGACCACCGTCACGTCGTTCGCGTCCACGGCGAACCCGCGCCCCTCGCCCACCGCGTTGACGACGAGCAGGTCGGCGCCCTTGCGCCGCGCCTTCGCGCGCCCGTGGTCCAGCACCGACCCGTCCGCGTCGCCCGTCTCCGCGGCGAACCCGACGACGACCTGGCCGTCGCGCAGCCGGTCGTGCGCGAGCTCGGCGAGCACGTCGGGGTTCTCGACGAGCGCGATCGGCTCCGGCCCTCGGCCCGGCACCTTCTTGATCTTCGCGTCCGGGGCGTGGGCCGGACGGAAGTCCGCGACCGCCGCCGCCATGACCACGACGTCCGCCGTCGTCGCCCCGGCGCGGACCGCGTCCCGCAGCTGCGCCGTCGTCTCGACCGGCACCACGTCGTCGAGCCCGTGCTCGCGCACGAGGGCCGCGACGTCCGGGGCCAGGTTGGCGGCCACGAGCGTCACCCGGGCGCCCCGCGCCTGCGCGGCGGCCGCGAGCTCCACACCCTGGCGGCCGCTCGACCGGTTGCCGATGAACCGCACCGGGTCGATCGGCTCGCGCGTGCCGCCCGCCGACACCACGACCCGCCGGCCCGCGAGGTCGCCCGCGGGGGCCTCGCCGGACGCCGGAGCGTCCAGGTCCGCCCCGTCCGCGAGGGCCCCGGCCTCCGCCGCGACCCGCAGCGCGACGCGCGCGATCTCGTCGGGCTCCGGCAGGCGACCCGGGCCCGTGTCCGCGCCCGTCAGGCGACCCGACGCCGGCTCGATCACGTGCACGCCCCGCGCGCGCAGCGTCGCGACGTTCGCGACCGTGGCCGGGTGCTCCCACATCTCCGTGTGCATCGCGGGCGCCATGACCACCGGGCAGCGCGCGGTGAGCAGGGTCGAGGTGAGCAGGTCGTCCGCCCGGCCCGACGCCGCGCGCGCCAGCAGGTCCGCCGTGGCGGGCGCGACGACCACGAGGTCCGCGCCCTGGCCCAGCGCGACGTGCGGCACGTGCTCGACGTCCTCGAACACCTGGTCCGTCGCCGGCTCGCCCGACAGCGCCTCCCACGTGGGCGCGCCCACGAAGCGCAGCGCGGCCGCCGTGGGCACCACGCGCACCCGGTGCCCCTGCTCGCGCAGCAGCCGCAGCAGCAGCACGGCCTTGTACGCCGCGACCCCGCCGCTCACCCCGAGCACGATCCGCATGTCGCTCCTCCGACTCGTCCTGGCCGCCCGCCGTCCGCGGGCGCGGCGCGTCCGCCCGCGGACGCACGAACGCCGCGCCCTCCGGCGGAGGTGCGCGGCGTGCGGGCTCAGGCCTCGGGGGCCTCTTCGGGCTCGGCCTGGATGGTCAGCAGGCCCGCGTTGATCTCGCGCATCGCGATCGACAGCGGCTTCTCCTGGTTGCGCGTCTCGAGCAGCGGGCCGACGTTCTCGAGCAGGCCCTCGCTGAGCTGCGAGTAGTACGCGTTGATCTGGCGCGCGCGCTTCGCCGAGTAGATGACGAGCGCGTACTTCGAGTCGACGTGCTCGAGCAGGTCGTCGATCGGCGGGTCGGTGATGCCCTCGGGGGCGGCGACGGTTCCGGACACAGTTCGCTCCGTGGGTTCAAGGGTCTGCAGCCGGGCGCTGCAGCTGGTCGATGGCGGCGGCGCGTGCGCCGCTCCGTCCGGGGCCGGGCCGCCGCCGCGCCACGTCCGGGGACGGGCCGCCGACCGGGCCGTCGGCCCACCGGGGAGCGCGCCCGCGCGCGGGCACCGCAGGACAGTCTACTCGGTGTGCTGCTCGGTGCGCCCGGCCGGCACGGGACCCGCGCCCTGCGTCGCGTCCACGGGCCGGGGCTCGAGGCCCATGACGCGCACGAGCTCGTCGGTCGCGCGGTGCACCTCGTCGTTGACGATGACGTGGTCGAACTCCGACTCCGCCGCGAGCTCGACGCGCGCCGTCGTGAGCCGGCGCTCACGCTCCTCCGCGTCCTCCGTGCCGCGGCCCACGAGCCGCCGGACGAGCTCGTCCCAGCTCGGCGGCGCGAGGAACACGAACCGGGCCTCGGGCATCGACGCCCGCACCTGCCGCGCCCCCTGGAGGTCGATCTCCAGCAGCGCGGGCACGCCCGCGGCGAGCTTCTCCTCGACCGCGCGCCGGGGCGTGCCGTAGCTGTTGCGCCCGTGCACGACCGCCCACTCGAGCAGCTCGCGGTCCGCGACCATGCGCGCGAACTCGTCCGGGCCGACGAACAGGTAGTGCACGCCGTCCACCTCGCCCGGCCTCGGGTCGCGCGTCGTCGCAGACACCGAGAGCCACACCTCGGGGTAGCGGGCCCGGATGTCGGCGGACACCGTCCCCTTCCCGACGGCGGTCGGTCCCGCCAGGACGGTCAGGCGGGCGGGTCCGGGCAGGGTGGACGGGGAGGCCGGCTCCGCCGCCCCCTCGGGGGCGTGCGGCGTCGGCTCGGACGGGTGCGCGGAAATGTCAGCCAAACCTCTCGATGAGGGCCGCGGACTGGTGGGGGCCGAGGCCGCGGACACGACGTGTCTCGGCGATCCCGATCTCCTCCATGATCGCCCGAGCCTTCACCTTACCCACGCCGGGCAGCGACTCCAGCAACGAGACGACCTTGAGCTTGCCGATCATGTCGTCCGTCTGGCCGCGCTCGATGACCTCCTTCAGGGAGCCCTGGGAGTACTTGAGCCTGTTCTTCACCTCGGCGCGGACCCGCCGGGCCTCCGCGGCCTTCTCGAGCGCCGCTGCACGCTGTTCTGGGGTCAGGGGTGGAAGTGCCACGCAAGTCACCTACTCGTCGTCAGGCGGATGGGCCCACACAGTCGTCCGGGTGCGCCCACGAGGAGCCCGAATCGGGTGAATCACCCGGGCGACCTGCGCCGACGCACGGAGCCGACCCCTCGAACGTAGCGAGCCTCGACCGATCGGGCAACGACTGGGCATGGCGCGTCGCGCGCCCCCGCCGCGCCGGGAGCGAGCCCTCACGCCTCCGTACGCCCGCCCCCGCCCGAGCCGACCGTCCGTGTCCCGGCCCTGCCCGTCCGTGACCGCCCGGCCCCGCGCCCCGGTTCAGGACGCGACGAGGCGCGCCACGAGCGCGTCGCGCACCGCGGTCGTCACGCCGCACGCCGCGAGGTAGCCGTCGACGCTGCCGTGCTCGCGCGCCGCGAGGTCCCACGCCGCCGCGAGGTAGTCGGGCTCGACCGTGAGGAGCGGGGCGAGCGCGTCGGGCGACAGCCCGGGCAGCGGCGGCACGACGGCCGCGAGCCCGTCCGCCGCGGCGGCGCTCGCGAGGTACTCCGCCATGCGGTCCTCCTCCGCGACGCCCGCGACGTGCTGCGCGAGCGCGACGACCCATCCCGTGCGGTCCTTGCCCGCCGAGCAGTGCACGACGCTCGCACCGTCGCCGGTCGTGACGTCGGCCAGCACGCGCCCCACCGTGGCGCGCACGCACGGGTCGGTGACGAACGTCGCGTACACGCCGTGCATCATCCGGCGCGCGACGCCAGCGGGGTCGTCCGCCGCGAGCAGCCCCGCGACGAGCGCCGCCGGGTCGGCCGACGCACCCGTCGCCCCGCCGGCCCCCGCGCGCATCCCCTGCGCCGGGTCCATGCCGCGACGCAGCACCCGCACGCCGCCCGGCACGGCGTCGGCGCCGTCGCGCGCGAGCTCGTCCGGGCCACGCAGGTCCACGACGGTCCGCACGCCGAGGTCGACGAGGGCCGCCTGCCCCGCCGGCGTCAGGCGCGACAGGCTCGCCGTGCGCAGCAGCACGCCCGTGCGCAACGGTTCGTCGTGCCCGACCGGCACGGCCCTCCCGCCGACGTCGCGCGCGTTCCACGTGCCCGGCACGTCGAGCGCCCGGGCACCGCGCCGCCCGGGTCGGGGGCGGCGGGGACGGGCGGGACGTCGTCGCGCGGGGTCATGGGCGCAGTCTGGCACGCGCGACCGGGACAGCGGTCCGCCGGGAGCCCGTGCGGTCGGACGACGGCGGCACGTCGGTCGGCGACCGTCGGGCGACGCGCCCGGGCCCGGGCCCGGACGCAGACGACCGCGGGCCGGCACCCGTGGGGTGCCGGCCCGGTGGTCGTACGCGGGGCGGACTCAGCCGCGCAGGGCGCGTGCCGCCTCGTCCGTGGCCGCCCGCGCCGCGGCGCGCAGCGCGTCCGCGTCCGGGCCCTCGCGCAGCACGCCGCGCGACGACGACGCGAGCACCTGCCCGCGCGCGGCGCCGAACACCGCGGCGAGCTCGGCCGGGCCCGCGCCCTGCGCGCCCACGCCGGGCGCCAGCAGCGGACCGCGCACCGCGGCGAGGTCCGTGCCCGTGCGGGTCGCGGCGTCGGCGATCGTCGCGCCGACCACGAGGCCGACCGGCCCCAGTGGGTCGCCCGCCTCGACGACCGGCGCGTTCACGCGCGCCGCCTCCCGCGCGACGTGGGCGGCGACGGACTCGACGCCCGCCCCGGCGCCGCGGCGCGCGTGCTGCACCTCGGCACCCTCGGGGTTCGACGTGAGGCACAGCACGAACAGACCGCGCCCCGTCTCCAGCGCCGCGTCCACCGCGGGCTGCAGCGACCCGAAGCCGAGGAACGGCGAGACCGTGAGGGCGTCCGCCGCGAGCGGCGAGCCGTCGCGCAGGTACGCGTCGGCGTACGCCGCCATGGTCGAGCCGATGTCCCCGCGCTTGGCGTCCATGACCACGAGCGTGCCGGCCGCCCGGGCGGCCGCGAGGACCTCCTCGAGCGCCGCGACGCCGCGCGACCCGTGCCGCTCGAAGAACGCCGACTGCGGCTTGACCGCGGCGACGCGCCCCCCGACCGCCTCGACGACCCGCAGGCCGAGCTCACGCAGCCCCGCGGCGTCGTCGGGCAGGCCCCAGTCCGCGAGCAGACCGGGGTGCGGGTCGATGCCGACGCACAGCGGGCCGTGGTCGTCCATCGCCGCGGCGAGGCGCGCGCCGAAGCCCGCGCTCACGCGCGCACCCGCTCCGGAGCCGCGGGCGCCACGCCGGCCGTGAGGCCCTCGCCCGCCATGTGCTCCTGCAGGCTCCCGACCGCGAACGGCCCCGCGAGGACCGCCTCGATGCCCTGCACGGCGGCGGCGAGCTGGTCGACCGTCGTCGCGATCGGCTTGTCGGCCGCGGTCGTGGCCGCGCGGATCTCGTAGCCGTCGGCGCGCGCGCCCTGACCGGACGGCGTGTTGATGACCATGTCCACCTCGCCCGCGGTGATGAGGTCGACGATCGTCGGCTCGCCGTCGGCGCCCCGACCCGCGGAGAACTTGCGCACGACGCGCGACGCGATGCCGTTGCGGCGCAGCACGCTCGACGTCCCGTCCGTCGCGAGGATCTCGAACCCGAGCTCCGCGAGGCGCTTCACCGGGAACACGATCGAGCGCTTGTCGCGGTCGGCGACCGAGACGAACACGCGGCCCGACGTCGGCAGCCCGCCGAACGCCGCGGCCTGCGACTTGGCGAACGCGTGCGGGAAGTCGCGGTCGAAGCCCATGACCTCGCCCGTAGAGCGCATCTCCGGGCCGAGGACGGTGTCCACCACCGTGCCGTCCGCGGTGCGGAACCGCTTGAACGGCAGGACGGCCTCCTTCACCGCGATCGGCGCGTCGAGCGGCAGCGTGCCGCCGTCGCCCTCGGCAGGCAGGACGCCCGCCGCGCGCAGCGCGGCGATCGACTCGCCCGCCATGACGCGTGCCGCGGCCTTCGCGAGCGACGTGCCCGTGGCCTTCGACACGAACGGCACCGTGCGCGACGCGCGGGGGTTCGCCTCCAGGACGTACAGCACGTCCGAGACGAGGGCGTACTGCACGTTGAGCAGGCCGCGCACCCCGACGCCCTTCGCGATGGCCTCGGTCGAGCGGCGGATCCGCTCGATCTCCTGCTCGGACAGCGACACGGGCGGCAGGACGCACGCCGAGTCGCCCGAGTGGATGCCGGCCTCCTCGATGTGCTCCATGACGCCGCCGAGGAACAGCTCGGTGCCGTCGTAGAGCGCGTCGACGTCGATCTCCATCGCGTCGTCGAGGAACCGGTCGATGAGCAGCGGCGCGGGCAGCGTCCCGGCCGTGCGGTCCTCGGCCGCCGCGGCCGCGAGGGCGCGCTCGACGTAGCCGGTGAGCTGCTCCGCCGAGTACACGATCTCCATGCCGCGCCCGCCGAGCACGTAGGACGGGCGCACGAGCACCGGGTAGCCGATGCCGGCCGCGACGTCCTTCGCCTCGTCGAGCGAGCGCGCGGTGCCGAACGCCGGGGCGGGCAGGCCCGCCTCGACGAGGACGCGGCCGAACTCGCCGCGGTCCTCGGCGGCGTCGATCGCCTCGGGGCTCGTGCCGAGGATCGGCAGGCCCGCGTCCGCGAGGCGCTGCGCGAGGGCGAGCGGCGTCTGCCCGCCGAGCTGGACGATGATGCCCTTGACCGGGCCGGCCGCGAGCTCGGCCTGGTAGACCTCGAGCACGTCCTCGAACGTCAGCGGCTCGAAGTACAGGCGGTCCGACGTGTCGTAGTCGGTCGAGACCGTCTCCGGGTTGCAGTTGACCATGATCGTCTCGTAGCGCTCGCGCAGCGTGAGGGCCGCGTGCACGCACGAGTAGTCGAACTCGATGCCCTGGCCGATGCGGTTCGGGCCCGAGCCGAGGATGATCACGGCCTCACGCTCGCGCGGGGCGACCTCGGTCTCCAGGTCGTACGACGAGTAGTGGTACGGCGTGCGGGCCGCGAACTCGGCCGCGCACGTGTCGACCGTCTTGTAGACGGGGCGCACGCCGAGCGCGTACCGCACCTCGCGCACCGTCGCCTCGCCCGCCGGGCCCATGCCGCGCAGGCGCGCGACCTGCGCGTCCGACAGGCCGTGCTTCTTCGCCTCGCGCAGCACGTCGTGCGTGAGCGCGGGCGCGTCGGCGACGGCCGCGGCGACCTCGTTGACGAGCTGGATCTGGTCGAGGTACCAGGGGTCGATCTTCGTCGCCTCGAACACCTGCTCGACGCTCGCGCCCGCGCGCAGCGCCTGCTGGACGCCGATGATGCGGTTCTCCGTGGGACGCGCGATGCGCACCAGGAGGTCGTCGAGCTCCGCGCCGGACACGGGCTCGCCGTCCCAGTGGAACACCGCGCCGCCCTTGTCGATCGACCGCAGCGCCTTGCCGAGCGCCTCGGTAAAGTTGCGCCCGAGCGCCATCGCCTCGCCGACCGACTTCATGGTCGTCGTGAGCGTCGGGTCCGCCGCGGGGAACTTCTCGAACGCGAAGCGCGGCACCTTGACGACCACGTAGTCGAGCGTCGGCTCGAACGACGCCGGCGTGACCTGCGTGATGTCGTTCGGGATCTCGTCGAGCGTGTAGCCCACGGCGAGCTTCGCCGCGATCTTCGCGATGGGGAAGCCGGTCGCCTTGGACGCGAGCGCGGACGAGCGCGACACGCGCGGGTTCATCTCGATGACGATGACGCGGCCCGTGTCCGGGTCGACGGCGAACTGGATGTTGCAGCCGCCCGTGTCGACGCCCACCTCGCGGATCACCGCGATGCCGATGTCGCGCAGCTTCTGGTACTCGCGGTCGGTGAGCGTGAGCGCGGGCGCGACCGTGATCGAGTCGCCCGTGTGCACGCCGACCGGGTCGACGTTCTCGATCGAGCACACGACCACGACGTTGTCGTTCTTGTCGCGCATGAGCTCGAGCTCGTACTCCTTCCAGCCGAGGATCGACTCCTCGAGGAGCACCTCCGTCACCGGCGAGTAGTGCAGGCCCTGCCCGACGATGCGGCGCAGCTCCTCCTCGTCGTACGCGAAGCCCGAGCCGAGGCCGCCCATCGTGAACGACGGGCGCACGACCATCGGGTAGCCGAGGTCGCCCGCGGCCGCGACCGCCTCCTCGACCGTGTGCACGATGAGCGAGCGCGCGGACTCGCCGCCGCACTTCTCGACGACGTCCTTGAACTGCTGGCGGTCCTCGCCCTTCTGGATCGCCGCGATGTTCGCGCCGATGAGCTCGACGCCGTACTCCGCGAGCACGCCCGCCTCGTCGAGCGCGATCGCCGCGTTGAGCGCGGTCTGCCCGCCGAGCGTGGGCAGGAGCGCGTCGGGGCGCTCCTTGGCGATGATCGACGTGAGGACCTCGGTCGTGATCGGCTCGACGTACGTGGCGTCGGCGAACTCGGGGTCGGTCATGATCGTGGCCGGGTTCGAGTTCACGAGGACGACCCGCAGGCCCTCCTCCTTGAGCACGCGGCACGCCTGGGTGCCGGAGTAGTCGAACTCGCACGCCTGGCCGATGACGATCGGGCCGGACCCGATGACCAGGACGCTGGAGATGTCGGTTCTGCGAGGCACGGTCAGCTCTCCTTGGTGTTCTGGTCGGCGGCCTCGGAGCCCTCGGAGCGTCGGGACGCCATGAGCTCGACGAAGCGGTCGAAGAGGTACGCGGCGTCGTGCGGGCCGGCCGCGGCCTCGGGGTGGTACTGGACGGAGAAGGCGGGAAGGTCGAGGCACTCGAGCCCCTCGACCACCTGGTCGTTGAGCCCGACGTGGGACACGACGACGCGCCCGTAGCGGCCGCCGTCGTGCGGGGCGACGGACTCGCCGTCGAGCGGCGCGTCCACGGCGAACCCGTGGTTGTGCGCCGTGACCTCGACCTTGCCGGTGCGGCGGTCCATGACGGGCTGGTTGATGCCCCGGTGGCCGTACGCGAGCTTGTACGTGCCGTACCCGAGCGCGCGCCCGAGGATCTGGTTGCCGAAGCAGATCCCGAAGAACGGGGTGCCGCGGTCGAGGACGCCGCGCAGCAGCTCGACCTCGTGCGTCGCGGCGCCCGGGTCGCCGGGGCCGTTGGAGAAGAACACGCCGTCGGGCGCGTACGCCTCGATCTGCTCGATCGTCGTCGAGGCCGGCACCACGTGGACGCGCACCCCGCGCTGGGCGAGGCGCTGCGGCGTCATGGACTTGATGCCGAGGTCCACGGCCACGACGGTCGCGACGGGCTCGCCGTCGGGCGTCGAGCCCTCGAACGGCTCGACGACGTACGCCTCGTCCGTGCTGACCTCGCGCGCGAGGTCGGCGCCCGCCATCGCGGGCGCGGCCTTCACCTCCGCGACGAGGTCCTCGACGGTGCGGGGGTAGCCGTCGCGCACGAGCGCGTCGCCCGAGAAGATCCCGGCGCGCATGACGCCGAGCTCGCGCAGGTGGCGCGTGAGGGCGCGCGTGTCCACGTCGCTGATGCCGACCACGCCCTGCGCGGCGAGCTCCTCGTCGAGGGTGCGCCGGGCGCGCCAGCTCGACGCGCGTCGCGCGGCGTCGCGCACGACGTACCCGGCGACCCAGATCTTGCCGGACTCGGGGTCCTCGTCGTTGACGCCCGTGTTCCCGATGTGGGGGGCCGTCATGACGACGATCTGCCGGTGGTAGGACGGGTCGGTGAGCGTCTCCTGGTAGCCGGTCATGCCGGTGTTGAAGACGACCTCCCCCACCGTGGTGCCGCGGGCGCCGGTGGGGCGCCCGGGGGGGGCGGGGCCGGGCGCGCGGGAGGGGAGGGGGCGGGGGGGGGCGGGGGCCGGGGGGGGGGCTGGGGTGGGGGGGGGGGGGGCGGGGGGGGGGGGG
>NZ_JAAFAN010000088.1:0-11634 GCF_010287905.1 Cellulosimicrobium composti | reverse complement strand
GGGGGGGGGGGGGGGGCGCCCCCGCGGCCCCCCCGCCCGGGCGCCGGGGCGGGGGGGGGGGGGGCGGGGGGGGGGGGGGGGGGGCGGCCCCCCCCCCCACGACGTTCCCCACGACGACGTGGACGTCCCCGAGAACGGTGAACCCTTGTCCGCTCCCCCTGCCACCACGATCCCGCGCTGGGTGAAGGTCGTCGCCGGCGTGCTGTCGCTCGCCGCCGCGGCACACCTCGCCGTGACGGCGCTCTGGGTCGCCCCGAGCAGCGTCGTCCCGCGGGCGGTCTCCGCCCCCCTGTCCGGCTACATGGAGCCGGTCTTCCAGCAGAACTGGTCCCTCTTCGCCCCGACCCCGATCCGCGTCGAGAACTCGCTCGAGGTCCGCTTCCTCGACGCCGACCTCGAGGCCACCGACTGGGTCGACGCCACCGCGCTCGAGCTGACGACGCTCACGCACCACGTCCTGCCGTCGCGCGCCGGCCGCCCGACGCGCGCGCTCGTGACCGACGCGCGCGCCCAGCTCACGCGGCTCTCGCCCGAGGAGCTCGCCGTGCTCGGTGGGCACTACCACCACGACGCCTGGCCCCGCCTGCGCGAGGCGCTGCTCGCCGTCGACGGACCGTCGTCCGCGGCGCGCATCGACCGGGTCCTCACGTACGACAAGGTCATGGCGGCGTACGCGACCGAGCTCGCGCGCGCGACCGAGACCGCCGTCGAGCCGGCCTACGTGCAGTTCCGCATCGTGCGCCAGCCGGCGCGCCCGTTCGCCGACCGCGGCGGCGAGCTGCCGGAGCCGACGGTCCTGACGTTCGGCCGTCGCCCGATGTACGAGTTCTCGGGTCAGGACTCGGAGTCCTTCACGGCCGCCGTCGAGAGGTTCCGCTCGTGAGCGCGCCGACCACCGCCCGCGCGGTGACCTTCGTCCGCGGCCGCTCCGACGCCGCCCTCCACTGGGTCGCCGACGCGCGGCGCGCGACGTACGGCACCGCGCTCGTGCGGATCGCGTTCGGGGCGGGCGCCGTCGTCTTCCTCCTGGCGAACGCCGCCGACCGCGACTACCTGTGGGGGCGGGCCGCCCGGTGGGCGGCCCCGCTGGCCGACGACGGCGGCTTCAGCGGACCGTTCGCCCTGTACTCGGGCGGCCTGGACGGCACGACCCTCACGCTGGCGTACGCGGCGCTGCTCGTGACGGCCGTGCTGTTCACGCTCGGCTGGCACACCCGGTGGGTCGCCCCGCTCCTGCTCGTGCAGTGGGTGAGCCTCCTCGAGTCGAATCCGCTCGTGGGCGACCAGAGCGACAACATCTTCCGGATCCTGCTGCTCTACCTGTGCTTCGCGGACCTGTCCGGTCGCTGGTCGCTCGACGCCCGCAGGCGTCGCCGGCTCGTCGCCCGGTACGGGGCTCCGCGACCCCTGGGCCGCCTCGGCACCGCGGGACTCAACGCGACGCTCGACCAGCTCGGCACGCTCGTGCACAACCTCGCGGTCGTCACGGCCTGCGCGCAGATCTGCCTCGTCTACGTCGCGTCGGGCCTCTACAAGGCGCAGGGCGCCCGGTGGCAGGACGGCACCGCGATCTACTACCCCATGCAGCTCAGCCACTACCGCCCGTGGCCGGCGCTGAACGACCTCCTCGCGCAGAGCACCGTCATGGTCGCGCTCGCGACGTGGTTCTCCGTCCTCGTCCAGCTCCTCTTCCCGGTCCTGCTCCTGTGGCGGTGGACGCGGGTCGCCGCGATCGGCGGCGTGCTCGCCATGCACGCGGGCATCGCCGTCGTCATGGGGCTGCCGTTCTTCTCGCTGTTCATGATGGCGGGCGACTGCCTGTTCGTCCGTGACGCGACGTTCGCGCGCGGCGAGGCGTGGGTGCGGTCGAGGCTGCGGCGCGGGGACGCGTCCGGCACCGCCGACGACGCACCTCCCGCGCCGTTCCGGGCGCGGCGCCCTCAGGGCGCGGTCGCGCGGCGCTGACCCGAGCACGACGGCGCCCCACTGGCAGGACCGGTGGGGCGCCGTCGTACGTCCGGGGAGGGTCAGCCGACCCGGTGCAGCCAGCGGACGGGTGCGCCCGCCCCCGCGTAGCGGAAGGGCTCGAGCTCGTCGTCCCACGCCTTGCCCAGCGCGAGGTGCAGGGCGTCGCGCATCGCCCACGGCTCGCTCACCTGCTCGAGCGCGGCGCGGATGCGGTCCTCGGGGACCACGATGTTGCCGTGCACGTCCGTCTGGGCGTAGAAGATGCCGAGGTCCGGCGTGTGCGACCAGCGACCGCCGTCGACCCCGTGGCTGGGCTCCTCGGTCACCTCGTAGCGCAGGTGCGACCAGCCGCGCAGCGCCGACGCGAGGCGCGCGCCCGTGCCCTGCGGCCCCTGCCACGAGTACTCGGCCCGGTAGAGGCCGCGCGCGGCGGGCTGCTCGGTCCAGTCGAGCGACACGCGCACGCCGAGGACGTTGCCCGCGGCCCACTCCATGTGCGGGCACAGAGCACGCGGTGCTGAGTGCACGTAAAGAACACCGCGGGTGATGGCACCGGCCATGTCTGCCTCCCTAGGTCGAGGTTGCGTCTTCCCCAACGTCCTCACCGAGGGTGGTGTCACAGCACGTCACAGGTACGTCGCGGCGTGTCTCGTGCCCATCTTGCACGACATCGCGCGTTCGCGCGAGAGATCTGCCGGGCGTGCCCGGCGGCGCTCAGGGAGCGGCCGTCACAGGTGCTCGCGCAGCTCGCGCATCGCCTTCTTGCGCACGGCGCGGTCGAGACGGTCGAGGTAGAGCATCCCGTCCAGGTGGTCGCACTCGTGCTGGAGGCACCGGGCCATGAGCTCGGTCCCCTCGACGACGACCTCGTTGCCGTCGAGGTCCGTGCCCACGACGCGCGCGTACCAGGCGCGCCGCGTCGGGTACCAGAGGTTCGGGACGGACAGGCAGCCCTCGTCGCCGTCCTGGTAGTCGTCGGAGAGCTCGACGATGCGCGGGTTGAGCACGTACCCGATCTCGTCGTCGATGTTCCAGGAGAACGCCCGGAGGTTGACGCCGATCTGGTTGGCGGCGAGCCCGGCGCGCCCCTCGTGGTCGACGGTCTCGACGAGGTCGGCGACGAGCGAGCGCACGCGGTCGTCGATCGTGGTGATCTCGTCGCAGGGGGTGCGGAGCACGGGGTCCGGGATGGTCCGGATCTCTCTCATCGCCATGGTGCACATTCTTCCATGCGCACGACGGCGGACGGCCGGCATCCCCCGGCGGTGCGTGGGGCTCGCGTCACATGCGCGCGTAGCGGGCCCGGGCGAACGAGTAGACGCCGTACGCGGCGAAGCCGAGCCCGACGGCGACGACGAGCACCGCCCCGAACGGCTGCGCGGCGAGCGTCGCGAACGCGGCGTCGAGCCCGCCCGCCTGCTCGGGGTCGTGCTGCACGGCGGCGACGACGAACAGCGCGCCGAGCACGCCGAGGGCGACGCCCTTCGCGATGTAGCCGACCCGCCCGAGCGTGACGACGGCACGACCGACGTGACCGCTCGTGCCGCCCTGGAGGTCCTCGAGGAACTTCTTCCGCCAGCCCTTGACCACGTGGTAGACGCCGCCCGCGACGATCCCGAGGCCCACGGCTCCGACGAGGAGCGTGCCGCCGGGCTTCTCCATGAGCGTCGCGGTGAAGCTCGACTCCTGGCCGGAACCTCCCGCGGCCCCGGTGACGACCTGGACGGCGAGGACGCCGAGCGCGAGGTAGAGCACGGCCTTGCCCGCCGCCTTGAGCCGGTCCGACGTCTCGGCGCCGCCGCTGAACGCGACGGTGAGCTGCCAGAGGCCGAGCGCGGCGAACGCGACGACCGCGAACCAGAGGAGCGCGGTGCCGCCCGGGGTCTGGGCGATCGCGGTGAGCGCGCCCGTCTGGTCCGCCTGCTCGCTCGACGCCGAGCCCGTCGCCACCTGCACGGCGAGGATCCCGACGACGACGTGCAGCAGCCCGCTCACGGCGTACCCGCCGCGGGCCAGGAGCTTGAGCGTCCTGCTGCTCCGCGCGCCCTGTGCTGCCGCCTTGCCCGTCGAGCCGATGCTCTGTGCCACGGGAACCTCCTCGATCGTCGCCGGACGCGGCCCCCGCGCGCCGCCGGCCACTCCCACCGGCGCGGACACGCTGCCAGACCTCGGAGCCGCTCGCACGCCGGCGGCGCTCTCCGAGCGTGCTGATCACGATTTGGTAACGTCGATCGAATGCCCCTGCAGAAACCACGCCTCGCGGTGCTCGACGGACTTCGGTTCGCCGCGGCCTCGGCCGTGCTCGTGTACCACTTCGTCGCCGTGAACCACCACGCCTGGGGCGAGCGGACGAGCGAGTCGCTGCCCGGCGTCCAGGGCGTCACCGCCTACGGCTCGTTCGGCGTCCAGCTCTTCTTCGTCGTCTCCGGGTTCGTCATCCTCATGACGGCGTGGGGCCGGGACGTCCGGGCGTTCGTGGCGTCGCGCGCCGGGCGGCTCTTCCCCGCCTACTGGGCGTCGGTCCTGCTCACGCTCGCGCTGCTCGTCCTCGTGGTCCCGGGGCGGCGGAACGTCGACCTCCCGCAGGCGGCCGCCAACCTCACCATGGTCCAGCGCGCGTTCGGGATCCCGGACCTCGAGGCCGTGTACTGGACGCTCTGGTCCGAGCTGCGGTTCTACGTGCTCGCCGGGGTGCTCGTCGCCGTCGGCCTCACCCGCGCGCGCGTCGTCGCGTTCGTCGTGCTGTGGCCCGTCGCGGGCGCGATCGCCACGCAGACGGGATCCGAGCTGCTCGCGACCGTGCTCGTCGCTCCCGACGCCCCGCTCTTCGCCGGCGGCATGGCGCTCTACCTCCTCACGCGCGACCGCCGCTCCCCCGTGCTCTGGCTCGCGCTCGCGCTCGACGTCGTCCTCGCCGCCGCGGTCTCCGGGCGGATCCAGGCCGCGCGCATCGAGAACAGCACGGACGTCGTCGTCTCCCCCGCGACGTGGTGGGTCGCGATCGTCCTGTGCTTCGCCGTCGTCGCGGTCGCGACGCTCACGCCGCTCGCCCGGGTGTCGTGGGGCTGGCTCACGGCGCTCGGCGCGCTCACGTACCCGCTCTACCTCGTGCACTCGTCGTGGGGACGGTGGGTCATCGAGTCCGTCCACCCGTACCTCTCGCGGGCCGCGACGCTCGCGGTCGCGGCCGCGGTCTGCGTGCTCCTCGCCGGGGTGGTGCACCGCGCCGTCGAGCGGCCGCTCGGTCCGCGGCTGCGCCACGCGCTCGACCGGGACCTGCGCCGGGACGCGCGGGAGCCGGACCGCCGCCCGGCGGCGCCTCACGACGAGGCGGTCCCCGCGAGGTAGTCGCGCAGCACGACCGCCTGGTTGTGCTCGGTGTCCCGCGCCCCGAACAGCAGCGTGACCACCGGGTGCTGCGCGACGACGTCGCGCAGCCGGGCGACCGCGTCGCCGTTCGCGTCGAGCTCGGCCCGGTAGCGCTCGACGAACTCGTCGAAGAGCCGCTCCTCGTGGTGGAACCACTGCCGCAGCTCGGTCGACGGCGCGACGTCCTTGAGCCACAGGTCCACGTGCGCGCGCTCCTTGCTCACGCCGCGGGGCCAGAGCCGGTCGACGAGCACCCGGAACCCGTCGCCGTCGTCGGCGGGCTCGTGCACGCGCTTGGTCCGTACCGTCATGAGGCCATGACACCGCGCGCCCCGGCGGACCGCATCCGCACCGTTCCCGGTGCCCCGTGCAGGACTTGAACCCGCGACCGAGAGATTATGAGTCTCCTGCTCTGACCAGCTGAGCTAACGGGGCGCGCGGGCAGCATACCGGCCCCGCCCGGCGTGCGGACCGGGAGCGGCTACGGTGGGCACGTGTCCTGGTTCCGCCGCCCCTCGCTCCCCGACCCCGTCCGGCGTGCGCTCGGCGTGCCGGCCCCCGACCGCGTGCTCGCGTCGGCCGAGCTGACCGACGGGTCGTGGGCGGTCGCGACGCGCGCCGAGCTCCTCACGAGCGACGCCGCGGGCGGGACCGTCGTGCGCCGCCCCTGGTCCGACGTGGACCGCGCGGGGTACGCACCCGAGACGGCCACGATCACGGTCACATGGGTCGACGGAACGCCGCCGCTCGCCCTGCGCCTCGCCGACCCGCGGCGCACGACGCTCGCGCAGACCCTGCGCGAGCGCGTGCAGTCGTCGGTCGTGCTCTCCGAGACCGTGACGTTCGCCGCAGGGCTCACGGCACGCGTCGCGGTGCGCCGCGACGGCGAGGGCGCGCTCTTCTCGCAGGTCGTCGCGGACCCGGGGCTCGACCTCACGGACCCCGAGGTGACGGACCGGGTGGACGCCGCCGAGGGCCGGGTCCGGTCGGCGTCCGGACTACCCCTCTGAGCCTGCTAGAGTTTTCCCCGGCCGCCACGGTGAACGCCGTGACAGCCGCTCGATCCCGCGTAGCTCAGCTGGCAGAGCATCCGACTGTTAATCGGACGGTCGTAGGTTCAAGTCCTACCGCGGGAGCCTCAGCACCGGCCCCGGCCCGCACCAGCGGTCCGGGGCCGAGTCGTCTCCCGGCCCGTATTCCCGGCCCGCCTCGCCCGCCCGGGAATACCTGACGGTTGCCCGAGGCTTTCGTAGGTCGTGACCACGACGCCCGCCGCCGCGATCGGCCTGCGCTCCGAGCGCGGGCCCGTCCTGCTCGCCCTCATGCTGTCCACCGCGCTCGTCGCGCTCGACGCCACGATCATCGCGACCGCGTCCGCCACGATCGCCCGCGAGCTCGGCGGGTTCGCCCAGCTTCCCTGGCTGTTCTCGAGCTATCTGCTCGCGCAGGCGGTCGGCACCCCGGTCTTCGGCCGGCTGTCCGACGTCCTGGGTCGCAAGCGCCTCATGCTCGCCGGGGTCGCCCTGTTCTTCCTCGGGTCGGTGCTGTGCGGGTTCGCGTGGTCGATGTCGGCGCTCGTCGCGGGACGCGTGCTCCAGGGGCTCGGCGCGGGCGCGGTCATGCCGGTGTCGCAGACCGTCGCCGCCGACATCTACACGCTCGAGGAGCGCGCGAAGGCGCAGGGCTACCTCGCGTCGGTGTGGGCGATCTCGTCCGTCGTCGGCCCGACGCTCGGCGGCGTGTTCTCCGAGTTCGTGAGCTGGCGCTGGATCTTCTTCGTCAACGTGCCGCTGTGCGCCCTCGCCGCGTGGATGCTGCTGCGCCGGTACCACGAGACGCCGCGCGAGGGGGCGCGCGAGCCGATCGACTACCTCGGCGCCGTGCTCCTCACGAGCGGCAGCACGCTCCTGCTGCTCGGCCTGCTCGAGGGCGGGTCCTCGTGGGCGTGGGCCTCCCCCGCGTCGGTCGGCGTCCTCGGGGCCGCGGTCGTGCTGCTCGGCGTCTTCGCCGCGCACGCGCGCCGCACGCGCTACCCCGTCGTCGACCTCGCCATCCTGCGCCGCCGCGTGGTCGGCGTCTCGACGGCGATCTCGCTGCTCGTCGGCGTCATCGTCCTCGCCCTGTCCACGTACGTGCCGATCTACGCGCAGGGCGTCCTCGGCGTCGGCCCGCTCGTCGCCGGGTTCGCGCTCGCCGCGATGACCGTCGGGTGGCCGATCTCCGCCTCGAACGCCGGCCGGCTCTACCTGCGGGTCGGGTTCCGTTGGACGGCCGTCGTCGGCTCCGCGCTCGTGCTCACGGGCACGGCCCTCACCCTGCTGCTCGGCGCGACCTCCCCGGTCGTCGCGATCGCCGCGACCACGTTCGTCGTCGGCGTCGGCATGGGCCTCACCGCCGTCCCGACCCTCATCGCCGCCCAGTCGTCGGCAGCGTTCACCGAGCGCGGCGCCGTGACGGGCACCAACATGTTCGCGCGGTCGCTCGGCTCGGCCGTGGGCGTCGCGGTGTGCGGGGCGATCGTCAACGCGCGCACGACGCTCGGCGCGGACGGCACGCCCGAGGGCCCGGGCCTCATGTCGGCGATCCACGTCGTCTTCCTCGTGCTCGCCGCGAGCGCCGCCGTCCTCGTCGCCCTCGCAGCGCTCATGCCCGCCGACCGGCAGGCCGCGCGCGACCGCCGCGCCGCCCACGCCGCACGCACGGCGGACGCCGTCGCCTGAGCCGCGGGGCCGCTCGCGTCAGGCGATCTCGCCCTCGCGCAGCGTGCGCCGCTCCGCCTCGAGCGCGAGCAGCGCCGCGAACGCCTCCTGGTACGCGGCGAGGTCGGCCGCGGGGTCCAGGCGCTGGAGCCTGCTCTTCGCGTCGGCCACGCGCCGCGTGAGCCCGAGGTCCACGAGGCCCCGCACGACGCCCGCGACGTAGCCCCCGACGACGTCCTCCCGGTCCTCGGGCAGGGGCGCGACCGCGAGCTCGGTGACGAGGGCGCGCACGGGCTCCGCGGCCTGCTCGACGACGGCCTCGACCCAGTGGCCCGGTCCGAGCCGCACGCCCTCGCGCACGCCGCCGGCCGCGCGGATCGCGGCGTGCACGGCGCGCCACGCGGGGACGGCGAACGCGTCCTCGCCCAGGTCGTCGAACATCGCCGGGACGTGCTGGGGGTACTGCAGGACGCCCACGAGCGCGAGCCGCTCGCGACGCGCGATCGGGTCCCGCGGGTCCGGGGCGGGCAGGGCGGGCACCGTCGGCTCGGCCTCGGCCGCGTCGGGGCGCGCGTCGTCGCTGCGCGCGGAGCGCACCGGGCCCGGGGTGCCGCGGCGCGCGGCGGACGCGACCTCGCGGCGCACGTCCTCGGTGTCGATGCCGATCCAGCGGGCGAGCGAGCGCGCGTACCCGAGCTGCATGGACCGGTCGCGGATCCCCGCGACGAGCGGCGCCGCCGCGCGCAGGGCGCCCACGCGCCCCTCGACCGTGTCGAGGTCGAACGACTCGAGCGTGGTGCGGATGACGAACTCGAAGAGGGGCTGGCGCCCGTCGACGAGCGCGCGCACCGCGTCCGGCCCGCGCGACATGCGCAGCTCGCACGGGTCCATCCCGCTCGGCTCGACCGCGACGAAGGTCTGCGCGTGGAAGCGCTGGTCCTCGCCGAACGCGCGCACGGCCGCCTTCTGCCCGGCGGCGTCGCCGTCGAACGTGAAGATCACCTCACCGCCGAGGGACGCGCCGGAGGCGAGCTGGAGCCCGCCGCCCGCGGTCGTGTCGCCGAGGAGGCGGCGGACGATGCGCGCGTGGTCGGCGCCGAACGCGGTGCCGCACGTCGCGACGGCGGTCGTCACGCCCGACAGGTGCGCCGCCATGACGTCGGTGTACCCCTCGACCACGACGACGCGCTTCTGCTTGGCGATCTCGCGCTTGGCGAGGTCGATGCCGTACAGCACGTGCGACTTCTTGTAGAGCGACGTCTCCGGGGTGTTGAGGTACTTGGGGCCCTGGTCCTCGTCGTACAGGCGCCGCGCGCCGAAGCCCACGATCTCGCCCGTGACGTCGCGGATGGGCCACATGAGGCGGCCGCGGAACCGGTCGTAGATGCCGCGCTGGCCCTGGCTCACGAGACCGGACGCGACGAGCTCGGCCTGCGTGAAGCCGCGGCCCTGCAGGTGGCGCTGGAGGTTGTCCCACCCCGTCGGCGCGTACCCGACGCCGAAGTGCTCGGCGTCGCCGCGCCCGAAGCTGCGCTCGGCGAGGAACGCGCGCGCGGCCTGGGCGCCCGGGGCGAAGAGCTGCTCGGCGAAGTACTGCGCCGCGACGCGGTGGGCCTCGAGCAGCCGCTGGCGCCGCCCGGGCTCCTCGCGCGGGCGCTGCGGGCCGCCGGAGTCCTCGTAGCGGAGCTGGATCCCGACGCGGTCCGCGAGGTACTCGACGGCCTCGACGAACGTGAGCCCGTCGATCTTCTGGACGAACGAGATGACGTCGCCGCCCTCGCCGCACCCGAAGCAGTGCCAGCGCCCGACGCCGGGGCGCACGTGGAACGACGGCGAGCGCTCGTCGTGGAACGGGCACAGGCCCTTGAGCGATCCGACGCCCGCCGTCTTGAGCGTGACGTGCGCGGAGACGATCTCGTCGATCCGTGCGCGGTCGCGGACGGCTTCCACGTCCTCGCGTCGGATCAGGCCTGCCACGAGGCGAGTCTATGCGCCGCGGACGGACGTCGGGGGCGGCCCGGGCGCGGGATCCGTCACCCGGCCGCGGACCCGACGAGCGCGGCGCGCGACGCGGCGCACCGGCGCGCGTAGGCGCCGGGCGTCGAGCCCGTCGCGCGCGCGAAGTCCGTGCCGAGGTGGGCCTGGTCGTAGTAGCCGACGGCCGTCGCGAGCGCTGCGAGGTCCTGGTCCGGGTCGGCCGCGAGGAGGTCGGCCGCGAGGTGCACGCGGTGGCGTTGCAGGACCCATTTGGGGCTCACGCCCACGTACGTCGCGAACAGGCGCTGGAGCGACCGCGGCGACGTGCCCACGACGGCGGCGAGGTCCGCGACGCCCGCACCGGGCCCGAGGTCGCCGCGCACGAGCGCCGCGAGCACGCGCGCCACGCGGTCGAGGTCCTGCGTCGACCGCGACGTCCGGGCACGCGCGGCCCGCGCGCGCAGGAGCGGCTCCACCGTGCGCGCCGCGTCCTCGTCACTGCCGGCGACCGCGAGGGCGAGCGCCGCCGCCCCGGTGCGCGCCGCCGTCGGGCCGAGGAACGTGGCCGCGGGCACGCGGACGCCGGGACGGACCGCGTCCGGGTGCCCGAGCAGGACCCGGAACGCGCCGGGTCGCAGCTTGGTCCCGACGACGGCCCCCGACCCGGTGAGCGTGCGCTCGAACAGGCCGGGCGGGACGCCGTGGGCCGCGTACCCGGACTCCTCCGCGACGACGTTGGCGACGGGGTGCGGCACGAGCACCTGCGTGAACGACGTCCCGGGCGGCAGGTCCCAGCGCACGACCCAGTGCCGCTCGACGAGGTCCGCGAGGTCCGGCGCGGGTGCGACCCGCACGAGCTCGAACCCTGCCCGCGCCGCGGCCGGGTCGACGAGGCCGCGCACGGACGTCGTCGGGCCGTGCGTGCGCGAGGCCTCGGGCGGGCCGTCGTCGAACACCTGTCGCATTCCTCCAAGACTGGCACGACCCGCCGACACGAGCATGGGAGTCACGGCCCGCCACCGCGGGCGACCACGACGAGGAGGACACCATGGAGATGTCGGCACTGCACCCCAACGTCACGGTGAGCGGCGCGCGCGAGGCGATCGCCTTCTACGAGGCGGCGCTCGGGGCCGAGGTGGTCGACACCATCACGGCGGGCGACGTCGTGATCCACTCCGACCTGCGGCTCGTCTCCGCGGCGGGGACGAGCACGTTCACGGTCGCGGAGGCGTTCCCGCCGGACTCGGCCGCGCCGGAGCCCGGCGCGCCGACGCACGCGTCGTTCACCGTGCCGGTCGAGGACACCGACGCCGCGTACGCGCGGGCGCTCGCGGCCGGCGCGTCGAGCCTCGCGGAGCCGTCGGACTGGTTCGAGGGGTTCCGCCAGGCCGCGGTCCGCGACCCGTTCGGGCACCGCTGGTACTTCGCGACGGTCGCGGACTCCGTGACCGCGCAGGACGTGCAGCGCGCGAGCGACGCCTGGGTCGCCGAGCGCGGCTGACCGGGGACCGGGCCGTGGGGGGGGGGGGGGGGGGGGGGGGGGGGGGGGGCGGGGGGGGGGGGGGGGGGGCGGGGGCGGGGGGGGGGGGGGCGGCGGGGGGGCGCCCCCCCCCCCCCCGCC
>NZ_JAAFAN010000087.1:0-11802 GCF_010287905.1 Cellulosimicrobium composti | reverse complement strand
GGCTCGGCCCGTGCCGGGACGCCGCGCGGACGCGCGACGACGACCCGCACGACGGCCCGCGCGACGGCCCGCACGACGGCCCGCACGGCGTCGGTCGGGCGCAGCGGGCGCCCGCCTGCGCGCCCTGCCCGGGCCGCGCGCGAGCCGGGCCGCCCCGAGCGACGCCAGCGCTGGCTGATCGTCGTGGCGGGGCTCGTCACCACGCTCTTCGTCGCCCAGCTCGTCAACGTCCAGGTGCTGCGCGGCCCGGCGCTCGCCGCGGAGGCGCGCGCCGACCGCACCCGGAGCTCGACGCTCCTGGCCCATCGTGGGGACATCACCGACGCGGACGGCGTCGTGCTCGCGACCTCCGTGGACCGGTACACCGTCGCGGCGGACCCCCTGCGGATCGCCGACTTCGAGCCCCGGCCGGGCGACCTCGTCGACGGCGAGCCGCTCCAGGAGGGCGGTGCCGTGGGGATCGCGAAGCTCCTCGCGCCCCTCCTCGGCCGCTCGGCGGTCGAGCTCGCGGCGGACCTCGTCGGCACGTCGCGGTACCTCGTCCTCGCCAAGGACGTCACGCCCGAGGTGCAGCGCCAGATCGCGGACCTGCGGCTCTCGGCCTGGGTCAGCACGACGATGACGAGCGAGCGCACGTACCCCGCGGGGACCGTCGCGGGGAACCTCGTGGGGTTCGTCGACGCCGAGCAGGCCGGTGCGGGCGGGATCGAGGCGTCCTACGACGACGTGCTCGCCGGCACGCCCGGCTCGCGCGAGTGCGAGGCCGGGCTGGGCGGGCAGCAGATCCCGACGGGCCGGTGCGAGGTCGTGGACGCGGTGCCCGGGCGCAACGTGCAGCTCACGGTCGCGCGCGACGTGCAGTGGAAGGCGCAGGACTCCGTCGACCGCGCGGTGAGCGAGACGGGCGCGGACTACGGGATCGCCGTCGTGCAGGACGTCCGCACGGGCGAGGTCCTCGCGCTGGCGGACTCCGGGACGGTGAACCCGAACGACCGCTCGACGGACGCCGTGGCGCACGCGAGCCGGGCGGTCTCGAACGTCTTCGACCCCGGCTCGACGGGCAAGGTCGTCACGATGGCCGCGGCGATCGAGGGCGGCTACGCGGACGCCGGGACGCAGTTCGAGGTCGCCGACCGCTACACGACGCCGAACGGGCAGACGTTCAAGGACTCCCACGACCACCCGGTCCAGCGGCTCACGCTCGCCGGGATCCTCGCCGAGTCGTCCAACACGGGGACGGTGCAGGTGGGCGAGCAGATCCCGAAGCAGGTCCGCTACGACTACCTGCGCAAGTTCGGGTTCGGCGAGAAGTCCGGCCTCGGCCTGCCGGGGGAGTCCGCCGGCATCCTGCACCCCGCGGACGAGTGGGACGGACGCACGGAGTACGCGGTGCTGTTCGGCCAGAGCGTGTCCGTCAACGCGATCCAGGCGACGAGCGTCTTCTCGACCATCGCGAACGGCGGGCTGCGCGCGACGCCCACCCTCGTGTCGGGCACGACCGACGAGCACGGCGACCTCGTGCCGGCGGACCGGCCCGACCCGGTGCGCGTGGTCTCGCAGGAGACGGCGGACACGGTGCTGCGGATGATGGAGTCGGTCGTCGAGGAGGGGACCGGGTCGAGCGCCGCGGTGCCCGGCTACCGGGTCGCGGGCAAGACGGGGACCGCGGAGGCGGCCGGCGCGGACGGCCGGCTGTCGGGGATCATGGCGTCGTTCATCGGCGTCGCGCCGGCGGACGACCCGCGGTTCACGGTCGCGGTCTTCCTCAAGAACCCGCGCTCGTCGATCTTCGGCGGCGTGGTGGCGGCCCCGGTGTTCTCCGAGATCATGGGCTTCACGCTCGAGCACGAGGGCGTGCAGCCCAGCACCGAGCCGTACGTGCCCATCCCGACGACGTGGTGAACCTCACCGTCCGGGCCGCCGCCGGTGAAGGTCCGGTGAAGCGTGGGCCGCGGCGCCGCCCGGTGCCGTCCGCCTTGCCGGGGTGCCGCTGCGGGCACGGTAGGTTCTACACGTGACATCCCCGATCGACCGTCTTCGTCCTGCCGCGACCACCCGCCGGTCGGTCGAGGACCTGGCAGCACGGTTCGGGCTCGACGTCCGCGCAGGTGACGGACCCGACGACGGGTCGTCGCCGGGCGCCGTGGAGGTCTGGTCGGTGGCGTCCGACGACCGCACGGCGGACGAGGGCGACCTGTTCGTCGCGCTGCCCGGCGCCCGCGCGCACGGGGCGCGCTTCGCGCCCGCCGCGGTGGGCCGCGGTGCCCGCGCCGTGCTCACCGACGCCGAGGGCGCCCGGCTGCTCGCCGGGCAGGGGATCGCCGTCCCGGTGCTCGTCGCCGCGGACCCGCGGGCCCTGCTCGGTCCCGTGGCGGCCTGGGTCTACGGCAACCCCGCGCACGACCTCACGACGTTCGGCGTGACGGGGACGAACGGCAAGACGACCACGACGTACCTCGTCGACCACGCGCTGCGCGCGCTCGGCTGGACGGGCGGGCTCATCGGCACGGTCGAGATGCGCTCGGGCGACCGCGTCCTGCCCAGCCGGCTCACCACGCCCGAGGCGGCCGACCTCCAGGCGCTGCTCGGGGCGATGCGCGAGGACGGCGTGCGCACGCTCGCGATGGAGGTCTCGTCCCACGCGCTGGCGCTGCACCGGGTGGACGGCCTCGTGTTCGACGTCGTGGGCTTCACGAACCTCAGCCAGGACCACCTCGACTTCCACGGCGACCTCCAGGAGTACTTCGAGGCGAAGGCGCTGCTGTTCACGCCCGAGCACGCGCGCCGCGGCGTCGTCGTCGTGGACGACGCGTGGGGCGAGCGCATGGCCTCGGCCGCACGGATCCCCGTCGCGACGCTGCGCGTCGCACCCTCCGCGGCGGGGGAGGGCGCGGACGCCGACTGGACGGTCACCGACGTCGAGCCGCTCGTCGCCGGGGGGACGGCGTTCGCGCTGCGTCACCGCGACGGCCGGGTCCTGCGCACGACGACGTCCCTGCCCGGGTCCTTCAACGTCGCCAACGCGGCGCTCGCGCTCGCGCTCGTGCTCGAGGCCGGGACGGACGCGCGCGACCTGCAGGCGGCGCTCGACGCCGGCGGCGGCCTGGCCCCGGCCGTGCCGGGCCGCATGGAGGTCGTCTCGCGGCCGCCGCACCGCCCGCGCGTGGTCGTCGACTTCGCGCACAACCCCGACGCGCTCGCGCTCGCGCTCGACGCGCTGCGGCCGACGACGCCGGGCCGGCTCGTCGTCGTGTTCGGCGCCACGGGCGACCGCGACCGCGGAAAGCGCCCCACGATGGGCGGCGTCGCGGTCGAGGGCGCCGACGTCGTCGTCGTCACGGACGACGACCCGCACGGCGAGGACCCGGCGGCGATCCGCGCCGAGGTGCTGCCGGGCGCGCTCGCCGCGCGCGACGCGGCTGCCGCGGCGGCCGAGCCGCGCGACGTCGTCGTGCTCGAGGTCGCGCCGCGCGCCCGGGCGATCCGGGAGGCCGTCGCCGCCGCCGGGCCCGACGACACGGTGCTCGTCGCGGGCCGTGGCCACGAGGTGTGGCAGGAGATCGCCGGCGTGGACCACCCCCTGGACGACCGCGTCGAGGCGCGCGCCGCGCTCGAGGAGCGCCCCGCGCCGACGCCGCCCCACGACACCCCCGACGACCTGAAGGAGCACCACGCATGATCGAGCTCACTGCGGCGCAGGTGGCCGCAGCGACCGGCGGACGCCTGTCCGCCGACCCTGCGGTCCGGGTCGGGGGACCCGTCGTCGTCGACTCGCGCCGGGTCGGACCGGGGTCGCTCTTCGTCGCGCTGCCCGGTGAGCACGTCGACGGGCACGACTTCGCCGCGGGTGCGGTCGCGGCCGGCGCGACGCTCGTGCTCGCCGCGCGCGAGCTCGACGTCCCGTGCGTCGTCGTGGACGACGTCCAGGCGGCGCTCGGCGAGCTCGCGCGCCACGTGCTCGCGACGCTGCGCGAGCGCGGTGACCTGCGCGTCGTCGGGGTCACGGGCTCCGTCGGCAAGACGACGACCAAGGACCTCCTGGGCCAGCTCCTGCGCCCGGAGGGCCCGACGGTCGTCCCGCGCGGCTCGTTCAACAACGAGATCGGCCTCCCGCTCACGGTGCTCGAGGCGGACGAGACCACGCGGTTCCTCGTGCTCGAGATGGGCGCGAGCGGCGTCGGCCACCTCACCTACCTCACGCGCATCGCGCCGCCCGACGTCTCGGTC
Source organism: Cellulosimicrobium composti (assembly GCF_010287905.1). NCBI lineage: Bacteria > Bacillati > Actinomycetota > Actinomycetes > Micrococcales > Promicromonosporaceae > Cellulosimicrobium > Cellulosimicrobium composti. Next base: position 7,575 of record NZ_JAAFAN010000087.1, on the reverse strand, counting down.
GTCCTCGTCGTGGGCAGCGCCCACCTCGGGGAGTTCGGGGGGATCGACGCCGTCGCGCGCGCGAAGGCGGAGATCGTCACGGGGCTCGCGCCGGGCGGTGTCGCCGTGCTCAACGCCGACGACCTGCGCGTCGCCGCGATGGCGGACGCCGCGCCGGGCGAGGTCGTGACGTTCGGGACCATCCCCGCGGCCGACGTCCGCGCCGAGGACCTCGGGATCGACCGCACGGGCCGCGCGTCGTTCACGCTGCGCGTGCGCCCGGGCGCGTCGGCGGGCGCCGACGAGGGGCGCGCGCGCGTGACCCTCGGGCTCGTCGGCGAGCACCACGTGACGAACGCGCTCGCCGCGGCCGCGGCGGCCCTGCGCCTCGGGGTCGCGCTGCCCGGCGTCGCGGCGCGCCTGTCCGACGCGCGCGCCCTGAGCCCGCACCGGATGCAGGTCACCGAGCGGCCCGACGGCATCACGGTCATCGACGACTCGTACAACGCCAACCCCGACTCGATGCGCGCCGCCCTCAAGGCGCTCGCCGTCATGGCGGGTCGCGACCGCCGGTCGGTCGCCGTGCTCGGCGAGATGCTCGAGCTCGGCGACGACTCGCGCGTCGCGCACGACGACATCGGCCGGCTCGTGGTCCGATTGAACGTCAAGCTGCTCGTCGTGGTCGGCGAGGGTGCCGGAGGCATCCACGACGGCGCGACCCAGGAGGGGTCGTGGGGTGACGAGACGCGCTTCGTGCCCGACGTCGAGGCCGCGTCCGCGCTGCTGCGCGAGGAGCTGCGGGAAGGGGACGTCGTGCTCGTGAAGGCCTCCAACGGGTCCGGGCTGTGGCGGCTCGGCGACGAGCTCGCCGCGGCGGGTACCGCGCGGGGAGGGGACCACGCATGATCGCGATCATCGTCGCGGCGGGCGTCTCGCTGCTCGTCGCCCTCTTCGGGACGCCGCTGTTCATCCGGTTCCTCGTGCACCGCAACTACGGGCAGTTCGTCCGCCAGGACGGGCCGACGGCGCACTTCACCAAGCGCGGCACGCCCACCATGGGCGGCGTCGTCATCATCGGCGCGACGCTCGTCGGCTGGGCGCTGTCCTACGTCGTGTCGGGGCGGTTCCCGAGCGTGTCGGCGCTGCTCGTGCTGTTCCTCATGACGGGGCTCGGGATCGTCGGGTTCCTCGACGACTTCACGAAGATCCGCAAGCAGCGCAGCCTCGGCCTCACGGCGCGCGCGAAGATCGTCGGCCAGGGTGCGGTCGGCATCGCGTTCGCGGTGCTCGCGCTGCAGTTCCCCAACGAGCACGGCCGCACCCCCGCCTCGACGCGCATCTCGTTCCTGCGCGACACCAACCTCGACCTCGCGTTCGCGGGCGCGACCGTCGGCCTGGTCCTCTTCGTCGTGTGGGCGAACTTCCTCATCACGGCGTGGTCGAACGCGGTGAACCTCACGGACGGGCTCGACGGCCTCGCGACCGGCGTCTCGCTCATCGTCTTCGGCTCGTACGTGCTCGTGGGGATCTGGCAGCTCAACCAGACGTGCCAGCGCCTCGCGTCGGTGGGGCCGAGCTGCTACGAGACGCGCGACCCGCAGGACCTCGCGATCGTCGCCGCGGCGATCGTCGGCGCGTGCTTCGGCTTCCTGTGGTGGAACGCGAGCCCCGCGAAGATCTTCATGGGCGACACCGGGTCGCTCGCGCTCGGCGGCGCGCTCGCCGGCCTGTCGATCCTCACGCGCACCGAGTTCCTCGCGCTCATCGTCGGCGGCCTGTTCGTCATCATCGTGCTCTCCGACGTCATCCAGATCGGTTTCTTCAAGATGACCGGCCGGCGCGTGTTCAAGATGGCCCCGCTGCACCACCACTTCGAGCTCTCCGGGTGGGGCGAGGTCACGATCGTCATCCGGTTCTGGCTCATCGCCGGCCTGTTCGCCGCGCTCGGCATCGGCATCTTCTACGCCGAGTGGGTGGTCGGCTAGTGGCGCGCGACCCGCACGACCTCGCGGTCCCGCTCGACCGCGCGCGCGTCGTCGTCGCCGGCCTCGGGGTGTCCGGCCGTGCCGCCGCGGCGGCGCTCGCGACCCGGGCGGCCGCCGTCGTCACGGTGGACTCCGGCGCGGACGACGCGGACCTGCGCGACGCCGCGGACGTCGACCTCGCGGCGACCGACCTCGTCGTCGTGTCGCCGGGCTGGCCCCCGAGCCACCCGCTGCTCGTCGCGGCGGGGGAGCGCGGCGTGCCGGTGTGGAGCGAGGTCGAGCTCGCCTGGCGCCTGCGGGTCGACGGCCCGGCCGGGCGGCCCGCCCCGTGGCTCGCCGTCACCGGCACCAACGGCAAGACGACGACCGTCGAGATGCTCGACACGATCCTGCGCACCGGCGGGCTGCGCGCCGCGGCCGTGGGCAACGTCGGCACGCCGGTCGTCGAGGCCGTGCTCGACCCCACGCTCGACGTCCTCGCGGTCGAGCTGTCGAGCTTCCAGCTCCACTTCACGCACACGACCTCGCCCGAGGCCGGCGCGGTGCTCAACGTCGCGCCCGACCACCTCGACTGGCACGGCGGGCTGGACGCGTACGCGGCCGACAAGGGCCGGGTCTTCGAGGACGCCCAGGTCGCGTGCGTGTACAACGTCGCGGACCCGCGCACCGAGGCGCTCGTGCGCGAGGCCGACGTGGTCGAGGGCGCGCGAGCTGTCGGCTTCACGCTCGGCGCCCCCGCGCGGGGCCAGCTCGGCGTGATCGAGGACGTCCTCGTGGACCGCGCGTTCCACGCGCCCGCCGACGCGCCCGACCGGCACTCCCACGCGGCCGAGCTCGCGACGCTCGGCGACCTCGCGCACCTCGCGGGCGCGGACGGCGTCGTGCCCGCGCACGTCGTGGCGAACGCGCTCGCCGCGGCCGCGCTCGCGCGCGCCCACGGCGTCCCGGCGGTCGCGGTGCGCGACGGCCTGCGCGCGTTCCGCACGGGCTCGCACCGCATCGAGCAGGTCGCGGTCGTCGACGACGTCGCGTACGTCGACGACTCGAAGGCGACGAACGCGCACGCGGCGTCCGCGTCGCTCGCCGCGTTCGCGCCCGGCACCGTCGTGTGGGTCGCGGGCGGGCTCGCGAAGGGCGCGTCGTTCGACGAGCTCGTCGTCGCGCGCGCGGACCGCCTGCGCGCCGTCGTGCTCATCGGCGTCGACCCGGAGCCGTTCGCCGGGGCGCTCGCCCGACACGCGCCCGATATCCCGGTGGTCCGCGTCGATCCTGGCGACACTGGGACCGTGATGACCCGTGCCGTCGACTCCGCGCGCCGCCTCGCCCAGGCCGGCGACACCGTCCTGCTCGCGCCCGCGGGCGCGTCGATGGACCAGTTCCGCTCGTACGCCGAGCGCGGCGAGGCCTTCGCCGACGCGGCGCGCGCGCTGCGCCCCGACCACGGGTAGGCCGGGCCGGCCATGACACAGACCGCGAACGGACGAGGGGCGCCGTCGACGCGCACGACCCCGCGCGCGGGAGCGGGCCGGACGTCGTCGCGCGCCCGGGGGACGTCGCCGGCGCGCACCGGTGGGCGGCCGCGCACGACGCCCGCGCGCACCGAGCGCCCGTGGCTGGGGCAGTGGAACAGCACCGTCACGAGCTACTACCTGCTCGTCGGCGCGACCGCGCTCCTGACGATCGTCGGTCTCGTCATGGTGTTCTCGAGCTCGGCGGTCACGCAGATCGCGGCGGGCAAGTCGCCGTTCGACGCGTTCCTCGACCAGGCGAAGTTCGCGCTCATGGGCCTGCCCGTGCTCCTGGTCGCGACGAGGATCCCGGTCGCCTGGTACAAGCGCCTCGCGTGGCCCGCGCTCGTCGCGGCCCTGGGACTGCAGATGCTCGTCTTCACCCCGCTCGCCAAGAGCGTCAACGGCAACGCCGGGTGGATCGACCTCGGCGTGTTCACGTTCCAGCCGGCCGAGGTCGCCAAGCTCGGCCTCGCGCTGTGGCTCGGCGCGGTGCTCGGGCGCAAGCAGCGGCTGCTCGGCCAGTGGAAGCACGTGGTCGTGCCCGCCGTCCCGGTCGCCGTCCTGGTGATCGGCCTCGTGCTCGCCGGGCACGACCTCGGGACCGCCCTGGTGGTCATGGCGCTCGTCGCCGGCGCGTTCTTCGTCTCGGGCGCCGACGGGCGGCTGCTCGCCCTCGGCGCGGCGGTCGCCGCGTTCGTCGTGGCGTACGTCTTCATCCTCAACCAGGACGGCGGCGACCGGCTGGGGCGCATCCTCGCGACGTACCGCGAGTGCACAGACACGCTCGGCGAGTGCTACCAGTCCCGGCACGGGCTGTGGGCCCTCGGCACGGGAGGCTTCACGGGCGTCGGGCTCGGTGCGAGCCGGGAGAAGTGGAGCTACCTCCCCGAGGCGCACAACGACTTCATCTTCGCGGTCATCGGCGAGGAGCTCGGCCTGCTCGGGACGCTCCTCGTCCTCGGCCTGTTCGTCATCGTCGGGGTCGCGACGAGCCGGATCGTGCGGCGCCACCCGGACCCGTTCGTGAAGATCACGACGGCCGCGATCGCGTGCTGGATCGTCGGGCAGGCGTTCATCAACATCGGCGTCGTCATCGGGCTCCTGCCCGTGATCGGCGTCCCGCTGCCGCTCGTCTCCGCGGGCGGCTCGGCGCTCATCATGACCATGGCGGCGCTCGGCGTGCTCATCTCGTTCGCGCGGACGGAGCCCGGCGCGGCCGAGGCCCTCGCCGCGCGCGGGAGCGTCGTGCGCCGCTCGCTCGCCGTCGTCGGCCGGGCGGCGCCCCGGCGCCGGACGCGGTGAGCCCGCCCCCGGCACGGGCGGTTCGGACCACAGACAGGACGCGGCGGCTGCCGCAGGGAAAGGACGACGAGGTACGTGACGACGATCGGTTCGGTGGTGCTCGCGGGCGGCGGGACGGCGGGGCACGTGAACCCGCTCCTCGCGGTGGCGGACGAGCTGCGGGCGCGTGAGCCCGGCGTGGTGGTGACCGCGCTCGGCGTGGCAGGCGGGCTCGAGGACGACCTCGTCCCGGCGCGCGGGTACCCGCTGCGGTACGTGCCGCGCGTCCCGCTGCCGCGGCGCCCGAGCGCCGAGTGGGTCAACCTGCCCGGCCGGCTGCGGTCGGCGGTCGACGCGGCGGGTGCGGCGATCGACGAGACCGGCGCGCGTGTCGTCGTCGGGTTCGGCGGCTACGTCTCGACCCCCGCCTACCTCGCCGCGCGACGCCGCGACATCCCCGTGGTCATCCACGAGCAGAACGCGCGCCCCGGCCTGGCGAACCGCCTGGGCGCCCGGTGGGCCGCGCGCGTCGGCGTGACGTTCGAGGGCACGCCGCTCAAGGGCGGCGTCGTCACCGGGCTGCCGCTGCGCCGCGAGATCCAGGACCTCGTGACCGCGCGCGCCGCCGACGCGGACGCCGTGCGCGCCGACGCCGCCGCGCGGCTCGGGCTCGACCCGCGGGCACGCACGCTCGTCGTGACGGGCGGGTCGCTCGGCGCGCAGAGCCTCAACGAGGCGGTGTCCGGAGCCGCGGACGCGCTCCTCGGCGCAGGCACCCAGGTGCTGCACCTCACCGGCAAGGGCAAGGACGCGGCGGTGCGCGACGCCGCCGCGGCCGCCGTCGCGGCCCACCCCGGTGCGCGGTACGACGTGCGCGAGTACCTCGCGGAGATGCAGCTCGCGCTCGCGGTCGCCGACGTCGTCGTGTGCCGAGCGGGTGCGGGCACGGTAAACGAGCTCGCGGCGCTCGGCATCCCCGCGGTCTACGTGCCGCTGCCGATCGGCAACGGCGAGCAGCGCCTCAACGCCGGCCCGGTGGTCGCCGCGGGCGGTGGCCTGCTCGTGGACGACGCGCAGCTCGACGCGGCGTGGGTCGCGCGCGAGGTCCCGGCGCTCCTGGGCGACCCGGCCCGGCTCGACGGCATGGCCCGCGCCGCCGCCGGCGCGGGCGTGCGCGACGGCGCCGCGCGGGTCGCCGACCTCGTCGCCGACGCGGTCGCCGCGGCCGGGCAGGGCGGGGCGCGCTCGTGACCCGCCGGGACGTCGCGCGACCCGTGCCGCTCGGGGAGCTCGGCACGGTGCACCTCGTCGGGGTCGGGGGAGCGGGCATGTCCGTGGTCGCGCGCCTCCTCGCCGCCCACGGGGTGCGCGTGCAGGGCTCGGACGCGCGCGAGAGCGACGCGCTCGCGGCCCTGCGGTCCGACGGCGTGCGCGTCTGGGTGGGCCACGACGCGGCGCACGTCGCGGGCGCGGACACGGTCGTCGTGTCGAGCGCCGTGCGCGAGTCGAACCCCGAGCTCGCGGCCGCGCGCGCCGCGGGGCTGCGCGTGCTGCACCGCTCGCAGGCGCTCGCGTCGCTCATGGCGCGCGGCCGGTCGGTCGCGGTCGCGGGCGCGCACGGCAAGACGACGACGTCGGCGATGATCGCCACGGTCCTGCGCGGCGCGGGGCTCGACCCGTCGTTCGCGATCGGCGGCACCGTGCTCACCGCGGACGGGCCGGTCGCGGGCGGTCACCTGGGCTCCGACGTCCTCGTCGCGGAGGCCGACGAGTCGGACGGCTCGTTCCTCAACTACGCGCCCGACGTCGCCGTCGTCACCAACGTGGAGCCCGACCACCTCGACCACTACGGGTCGCGCGCCGCGTTCGAGCAGGCGTTCGTCGACTTCGCGGCCCGGATCGTCCCGGGGGGCACGCTCGTCGCGTGCGCGGACGACGCCGGGGCCCGCGCGCTCGCCGCGGCGCACGCGCGCGACGGGGGCGCCGTCGTCACGTACGGCGCGTCCGCCGACGCCGACGTGCGGGTCTTCGACGTCGCGCCCACGGACGACGACGGGCGGCCGGGCGTCCGCGCGATGCTCGCCGGGTCCGTGGGCCCCGCGACGCTCGACGGGCTCGAGCTGCGCCTGCGCGTGCCGGGCCACCACAACGCGCTCAACGCGACCGCGGCCGTCGTGACGGCCGTCGTGCTGGGCGTCGACCCGGGCACGGCGGTCGCCGCGGCCCACGGGTTCCTCGGCACGGGTCGCCGGTTCGAGGAGCGCGGCAGCGCGGGCGGCGTGCGCGTCGTCGACGACTACGCGCACCACCCGACGGAGGTCGCCGCGCTGCTCGCCGCCGCCCGGCCCGTCGCGGCCGGCGGGCGCGTGCTCGTGCTGTTCCAGCCGCACCTCTTCTCGCGCACCGCGACGTTCGCGCGCGAGTTCGCGCGCGCGCTGGGCGGCGCGGACGAGGTCGTCGTGACGGGCGTGTACGCCGCGCGCGAGGAGCCCGACCCGACGGTCGGCCCGCGCACGATCACGGACCTCATGGACGGCTCCGCCGTCGTCGTGGCCGCGGTGGACGACAGGGTCGAGGCGGCGCGGCGGGTCGCCGACGCGGCGCGCCCGGGCGACCTCGTGCTCACCGTGGGGGCCGGCGACGTCACGGAGCTGGGCGACGTCGTCCTCGCCCGCATCGCCGAGCGCGCCGACGGCGCCGCGGCACCTGCCGGGGGCGAGGCCTGATGCGCCCGCCGCCGCGGCCCCGTCCGGCCGCGCCGCGGCCGTCGCGGTCGGGCGGCGGCGAGCGGGCGGGCCGCCCGCAGAACGGGACCCCGG
>NZ_JAAFAN010000086.1:0-12446 GCF_010287905.1 Cellulosimicrobium composti | reverse complement strand
CCCCCCCCCCCCCCCCCCCCCCCCCCGCGGGGGGGGGGCGCCCCCCCCCGCCCGCCCCCCCCCCCCCCCCCCCCCCCCCCCCCCCGGGCCGGGTGGTGGGCCCCGACCTACGATGGAGGGCGCGCGGGCGCTCGACGGCGAGCGGCCCGGGACGCGCGACAGCCTCCGAGGGAGCCGGTCCATGAGCGAGCCCACGAGCGAGTCCACCAGCGCACCGACGAACGAGCCCGGCTTCGTCTCCGCCGCCGCGTTCCACCGAGCCCCGGGCGTCGCCGACTGGCGCGTCACCGGGACGGGACCGCAGGCCGTCTGGTCCGCGCGCTCCCTCGCCCACGCGGCCGGGCTCGTGGCGCCCGTCGTCGAGGCGGCCGAGCGGTCGGGCGTCCTGCCCGACGTCGACGTGCGCCCCGAGGGCGTCGTCGTGCGCGTCCCGAACCGGGGCACCGACGGCATCCCCGCAGGCGCCACGGAGTTCGCCGCGGCCGTCTCCCGTGCGGCGGCGGACCTGGGCCTGACGCCCGACCCGTCCCGCGCGCAGTCGATCGGCATCTACGTCGCGCAGCACTCCGGGGCCGACGTCCGCCCGTTCTTCGAGGCGGCGCTGGGCTACGAGCCGCTCGGCGAGACGGACGCGGCCGACCCGCTGCGCTGCGGGCCGCAGCTCGCCTTCAACCCCATCACCGGCGACGTCCCCTCGCGGGGGCGCACGCACCTCGACGTCTTCGTCCCGGCCGACCAGGCGGAGGCGCGCGTGGCGGCGGCCCTCGCGGCCGGAGGCCGGATGGCGGACGACTCCTCCGCCCCCGCCTGGTGGTCGCTCGCGTCGCCCGAGAACCACGGCGTGGACATCGCGTCCTGGACGGACACCGAGGGCTGACCCGCTCGGCCCGCTGCGGCGCTCCGACGTGGGACGATGCCGCGCGTGACCGAGCTGACGCTGCACGACGACGCGAAGCGCCGCGTCCTGCGCACCAACCTGTCGTCCGTCGCGATCCTCACGCCGGTCCTGGGCCTGGCAGCCGTCATGACCGCGATCAGCACCCGCAACCTCGTGCTCGCGCTCTTCTACCTGGCGCTCGTGCTCGCGATGGTGCCGGTGACGTACGTGCTCGCGCGCCGCCTCGCCGACCGCTCGCGCGTCACGTTCGGGGACGGCACGGTCGCGGTGCAGGGGTGGGGACGCCCGCGACGCTTCACGGTCGCGGACGTCGAGCGCGTCGTCACCGTGGACAGCATGGCGTTCGGCACGGCCGGCCCGACGCACCACCTCATCGTCGTGGGCCCGACGAAGCGCCTGCTCCTGCTGGTCGGCCAGATGTGGGGCCGCGGGCAGCTCTCGGCGCTGGCTCTCGACCTCGCGCACCGCGGCGTGCCGCTCACGCCGGTCCGCCACCCCGTCACGCCCGCCCAGCTCCGTGCGACGGACCCGCGCCTCGTGCCCTGGTACCAGGCGCACCCCGTCGTGCTCGGCCTCCTCGTCGCCCTCGGGGTGCTCGTGGTCGTCACGGTGGTGCTGGTCGTCGTGCTCGTCCTCGTCGTCGCCTGACCCTCCGGCGGCGGGCGGGCGGGGCCTCGTTACGATCGCAGCATGTCCGGGCCCGTGTTCGCCGGCGCCGTCGCCGGTCTCGTCGTGGGCGTGCTGCTCACCCTCGGGCTCGTGCTCGCGTGGCGGCTCGCGCGCGGGTCGCGCGAGCTCGGTAGCGACTCGGACCGGGCGACGTTCCGCACCCTGCACCTCGCGTCGCGCGCGGCGACGCACCTGCGCGACGGCCTCGACGGCGACGACGTGGGGCGCGCGGCGCGCTCGCTGCGCCAGCTCCTCGGGGCCGACGCGCTCGCGGTCGTCGCGGCGGACGGCGCCGTCGCGCTCGACGGCAGCCAGGCGCTGGAGCCGGACGCGCGGCGCGTCGCGGAGCGCGTGCTGGCGACGGGCCGTCACCACGTGGAGACCGGCGACGGCGAGGACGCCGTGGGCGAGCCCGTCGTCGCGGGCGGGCGCGTCGCGGGCGTCGTCGTCGCGTTCGCGGGCACCGTGCGCCCCCCGCTCGTGCGGGCGACGGGCGAGGTCGCGCAGTGGTGCGCGGCGCAGCTCGAGCTCGGCGAGCTCGAGGCGTCCCGCACGGCGCTCGCGCAGGCCGAGCTCCGTGCGCTGCGCGCCCAGATCAGCCCGCACTTCGTCTACAACGCGCTGGGCGCGATCGCGTCGTTCATCAGCACCGACCCGGAGCGGGCGCGCGACCTCGTGCTCGACTTCGCCGACTTCACGCGGTACTCGTTCCGCGGCCGGGGCGACTTCACGACGCTCGCGGACGAGCTCCGCTCCATCCACTCCTACGTCGAGCTCGAGCGGGCCCGGTTCGGCGACCGGCTCACCGTGACGCTGCAGATCGCCCCCGAGTCGCTGACGACGGTCATCCCGTTCCTGTCGGTGCAGCCGCTGGTCGAGAACGCCGTCCGGCACGGCCTGGAGCCGCAGGAGCGCGGGGGCACGATCGTCATCACGGCGCGCGACGAGGGCACCCAGACGGAGATCACGGTCGAGGACGACGGCGTCGGCATGGACCCCGCGGCCGTGCACGAGCTGCTCACGTCGCGCGGCACCGCGCACGTGGGCCTGCGGAACGTGGACACGCGCGTGCGCCAGCTCTACGGCGACGACCACGCGCTCGACATCGAGACCGCGCCCGGCTCGGGCACGCTCGTGCGCCTGCGCGTGCCCCGGTCCCAGCCGCTGCACGAGACGGAGGTGAGCGTGCCGTGACGGTCCCCGACCGGTCCCGCCCCGCGGAGGGCGGTCCCGCCGCCGCGCTCGACGTGCTCGTCGCGGACGACGAGCGTCCCGTGCTCGACGAGCTCGTCGCCCTGCTGCGGCGCGACCCGCGCGTGCGGAGCGTGCACGGCGTCTCGTCCGGGTCGGAAGCCCTGCGCGAGCTCTCGACGCGCGCCGTCGACGCGGCGTTCCTCGACATCCACATGCCGGGCCTGACGGGCCTCGACCTCGCCCGCGCGCTCTCACGCTTCGCGGACCGGCCCGCCGTCGTGTTCGTCACCGCGGACGAAGCGCGCGCCCTGGAGGCGTTCGACGTCGAGGCCGTCGACTACGTGCTCAAGCCGGTGCGCCGCGAGCGCCTCACGCGCGCGGTCGACCGCGTCGTCGAGCGCGTGGCCGACCGCACCGCCTCCGGGCGCTCGCCCGACGGCGCAGGGTCGGCGCCCGCGAGCGCCGCACCCTCGGCGCGGGGCGGGCGGTCGGCGCCGCCGGAGGACGAGACGGTCGTCGTGACGGTGGGCACGACGACGCGGGTCGTGCGGCGCAGCGCCGTGCGGTGGGTGCAGGCGCAGGGCGACTACTCGCGGCTCGTCACGGACACCGAGCAGTTCCTCGTGCGCGAGGCGTTGTCCGACCTCGAGGAGCGGTGGGCGCCCGCGGGGTTCCTGCGCGTGCACCGGTCCTACCTCGTGGACCGCAGCGCCGTGACGGCCGCGCGGTTCGGCGGCACGCAGCCCGCGCTCGTGGTCGCGGGGCACGAGGTGCCGGTGAGCCGCCGCATGGTCCCCGCCGTGCGCGAGGCGCTGCTCGGGCCGCACCGGGGACCGTCGTGACCGGGCCCGGCCCCTCCCCCGACGACGGACCTCCCCGGCCCCCGGACCGCGCGTCGGACCACCCCGGGGACGGCCGCCTGCCCGCCCCCGCGCCGACGCCGCGCCCGGCGCCGCGCGTGCGCGTCCGCTCGACGGACCCCCCGCCGGGCGGCACGGACCCCGCCCGGGCCGTGGCGCCGTCGGGCACGCCCCCCGACCGCACGGACGACGCCGACGACGGCGCGAGCCACTACACGCGCGGGCTCGTGCGGGCGCAGCTGCGGCTCGGGCTCGCGTGCGTGGTGTCGTTCCTCGCGGTCGTCGCGCTGCTCACCCTCACCATGTCCGCGGTCCCCGCGCTCGACCAGGTCGTCGTGCTGGGCGTCCCGCTCCCCTGGCTCGTGCACGCCTACGGGTTCTACCCCGTGATCGTCGCGTTCGGCGTCGTGTTCGCCGTCGCCGCGGCGCGCAACGAGCGCCGGTACGCCGCGCTCGCCGACGGCGCCGCCGGCCCCGACGACGGCGGTGCGCCGTGAGCACCGCCCTGCCCCTCGTGGGCGTCGCGCTGCTCCTGCTCGCGACCGGCCTCATCGGGTTCTACGGCCTGCGGGTCTCGCGCACCACGAGCGACTTCTTCGTCGCGTCGCGGACCGTGCGCCCCGTGTGGAACGCGGCCGCGATCAGCGGCGAGTACCTGTCCGCCGGCACGTTCCTCGGGCTGTCCGGCCTCGTGCTGCTCTCGGGCGCCGAGGCGTTCTGGTTCCCCGTCGGGTACGCGGCCGGGTACCTGCTCGTGCTGCTGTTCGTCGCCGGGCCCCTGCGCCGCAGCGGCGCCTACACGATCCCCGACTTCGTCCACGCCCGGCTCGACTCCGTCGTCGCGCGCCGCGTCACGAGCGTCCTCGTGCTCGTCATCGGGTGGCTCTACGTGGTCCCGCAGCTCCACGGCGCCGCGCTCGTCATCACCGCCGTCGCACCCGTGCCGCCATGGGTCGGGTCGGTCGGGATCGCGGTCGTCGTGAGCGCCGTCGTCGCGGCGGGCGGCATGCGCTCCATCACGTTCGTCCAGGCGTTCCAGTTCTGGGTCAAGCTCACCGCGCTCACGCTGCCGCTCGTGCTCGTGCTCATGGCGCTCGGCGGCGCGTTCGAGCCCGGCGGCGCCGCCGTCACGTTCGACCCGGCCACCGTGTTCCCCCACGACGCCGGGCCGGGCGGCCTCGACGCGTACGCGACCGCGTCGCTCCTCCTCGCGCTGCTGCTCGGCACCACCGGGCTGCCGCACGTCCTCGTGCGCTTCTACACCTCGCCCGACGGCGGGTCCGCGCGCCGCACGACCGTCGTCGTGCTCGTCATGATCAGCGTCTTCTACATGGTGTCGAGCACGCTCGGCCTCGTGGCCCGGGTCGTCGCGCCCGACCTCGCGCGGCCCGGCGTCGCGGACACCGTGGTGCTCGAGCTGCCCACGCGCCTCGTCCCCGGTCTCGGCGGCGAGATGCTCGCCGCGCTCGTCGTCGCCGGGGCGTTCGCCGCGTTCCTCGGCACGTCGTCCGGTCTGGTCGTGGCACTCGCGGGCGTCGTGAGCCAGGACCTGTTCGGCGGCACCGTGCGCTCGTTCCGCTGGTCGGCGGTCGCGTGCACGCTCATCCCGCTCGCGTTCGCGCTCGTCACCATCCCCCAGGGCCTCGTGACGAGCGTCGGGACGGTGTTCGTCTTCGCGGCGTCCGCGCTGTCGCCCGTGATCCTGCTCGGCGTGTGGTGGCGCGGCCTCACCGCGCGCGGCGCCGTCGCGGGCATGGTCGTGGGGTCCGTCCTGTGCGCGACGGCGCTGCTCGCGTCGTCCGCGCTCGTCGCCTCGGGGTACGGCGCGGGCCCGGCCGGGGAGACGGCCGGCGGCCTCCCCGGGGTCGTGCGCGCCTTGCTCGCCCAGCCTGCGGCGTGGACGATCCCGCTCGCGACGGCGACCGTCGTCGTCGTGTCCCTGCGCGACCGCCACGGCCCGCCGCTGCGCACCGACCGCTTCCTGCGGCGCCTGCACGTGCCGGAGCGCCGCCGGTCGTGACCTCCGGCAGACCGGCAGGGTGAGGACGCGAGCACCCGGAACGCCCGGGGCAGCAGGGTCTGGGATCTGTCGTGTGGCGTGCCTGAAATTTGTAGCGTGGAGAGCCTGAAATTCGTAGCGTAGAAGTCCTGAGATCTGTAGCGTAGGAGGCCGAGGAGCCTCCGAGTCGGTTTCCTACCGGGGCGGGAGCACGCGAGCACCAGGGAGCCGATCAGTGATGGACTACCGCAGGCGCGTCATCGACGACGTGCTCGACGAGCTTGTCGCAGAGCTGCCGGCGATCGAGCTCCACGGGCCGAAGGGCGTGGGAAAGACAGCCACCGCGCAACAACGCGCCCGTACCGTGATGCGCCTGGACGATCCTCGCGAACGTGAGCTGTTCGCCAGCGACCCGGCACGAATCCGCGCCGCAGACCACCCGCTGCTCGTGGACGAGTGGCAGCGGGTCCCGGAGTCGTGGGACGTGGTCCGACGAGCGGTCGACGACGGCATCGGGACCTACCTGCTGACCGGCAGCTCCGTCCCCCTCGAAGCACCCGTCCACTCGGGCGCAGGCCGGTTCGTCACGTTTCGCATGCGTCCCATGAGCCTCCTGGAGCGAGGGTTCGCAGAACCCACCGTCAGCCTCGGCGACCTGCTGAACGGGTCTCGGCCCGAGATCACCGGGTCGTCGAGACACGGCACACGTGACTACGTCGACGAGATCGTGCGTTCTGGGTTCCCGGACATCCACGGCCTCGCACCGCGCGCCCGGCGGCACCGGCTCGAGGGATACGTCGACCTGATCGTCACGAGGGCGTTCCCCGAGCAAGGACTCGTCGTGCGTCGCCCCGGCGTCCTGCGCGCGTGGCTCACCGCCTATGCAGCCGCGACGTCGACGACTGCTACCTACCAACGAATCCTTGACGCCGCCACACCCGGCCTCTCCGAGAAGCCCGCTCGGAGCACCGTGACCGCGTACCGCGACGTGCTCGAACAGCTCTGGATGCTCGATCCCGTCGAAGCGTGGCTCCCGGGCCGGAACCACCTCGCCCGGCTCGCACGCGCACCCAAGCACCAACTCGCGGACCCCGGTCTCGCCGCCCACCTGCTCGGTGCAGACCAGTCCGCGCTTCTCGGGGGCGGCGAAGGCCCTGTCCCCAACCTCCGCGACGGGACCTTGCTCGGATCGCTGTTCGAACACCTCGTCACTCTGGACGTCCAGGTCTATGCCGAACGGTCCGAGGCGCGGGTACGTCACCTCCGGACGGCCGACGGCGCGCACGAGATCGACATCATCGTCGAGCGTCCGGACGGCCGGGTCCTGGCGATCGAGGTCAAGCTGGCGACCACGGTCACGGACCATGACGTCCGGCACCTCACATGGCTGCGCGACAGGATCGGCGACGACCTGCTCGACACGGTCGTCGTCACCCCCGGCCCGCACGCCTACCGCCGCAGGGACGGGGTCGCCGTGGTGCCGGCCGCGTTGCTCGGCCCCTGAACGCCGCGCGCCGCCAGGATCGGCGCTCTCAGATCCAGCGCGCGCCGATCTCGTCGTGGAGCTGCTGCGTCTTCTGCACGCGCAGGACGCCGTCCTCGACCGCGACCTCCAGGCCGACCTCCCGCGCGATCGCGACGATCGCGTCGCGCTGCTCCGGGTGGTCGTCGGCGTCGCCGCCGTCCCAGAGCTCGAGCCACCGGTCGGTCGGGTCGTCGCTGCCGGAGTCGGCCCACACCCGGCAGATCCGGTCGAGCTCGTCCTGGGTCATCGGGCGGGTCGGGGTCGCGTACACGGCGGGCTCCTGTGCTCGCTCGGCGTCGGTGAGAGGTCGTGGCTCACCCTAGACCTGGGCCGGCGCGTCCGGCGCGTCGGTTCCCGCCGACCCGGCTGCCCGCCGCGCGGCGGACCCCGCCCGCTCGAGCGCGTCGTCGACGAACGCGGCGAGGAGCGCGGCGACCTCGCTGCCGTGCGTCTCGAGCAGGAAGTGGCCGGCGTCATAGACGTGCACCGCGAGAGTCTCCATGACCTCGTGGTAGGCGAGGACCTCGCGGAGGTCGAAGAACGTGTCGAACCGCCCCCAGAGGACCAGGCATGGGGGCTGGTGGCGCCGGTGGTACGCGGCGATCGCGGGGAAGCGTGCCACGTGCGAGCGGTAGTCCGTGAAGAGCCGGAACTGCAGCTCGGTCATGCCCGGGCGCGACAGCCGCTCCCAGTCGAGGTGCCACGACTCGGGCGGGTGAAGCTCCTGGACGCTCGGAGGCGATCCGGCGAGGTACTGGTCCCGGGTCCCTTCGAAGGTCAGCCAGTCCGGGAGCGCCGCCCGGTTCTCCGGGGTCGGGTCGGCCCAGAAGCGCCGGGCCGTGTCCCACGCGTCGTTGAGGCCTGCGTCGTGGGCGTTGCCGTTCTGCACGACCAGCCCCAGGACACGACCCGGGTCGCGCATCGCCAGCGAGTAGCCGACGGGGGTGCCGAAGTCGGTGACGTAGAGGACGTAGCGCTCGATCCCCAGGCTCGCGACGAGCGCCTCGGTCACGTCCGTCAGACGCTCGAACGAGTACTCCTCGGGCGGGAGCGCGTCGGAGAAGCCGAATCCCGGCAGGTCGGGGGCGACGACGTACGCGTGGTCGGCGAGCACCGGCATCACGTCCCGGAACGAGTGGGACGAGGCGGGGAAGCCGTGCAGGAGCAGCACCGCGGTGGACGATCGCACCCCGGCCTCGCGGAAGTGGACCCGCACCCCGTCGACCTCCCGGGAGAGGTGCCGCGGCTTGGACGAGTGCTTCATCGGGCTCCTCCTGAGCGCTCCGACCGACAGGTCGTGGCCGTCCGTACCGCCCATCATAGGAACGGCGCCCCAGCGGGCGTCTCAGCACGCGAGCACCCTCGACCGCATGGCGGAAGCGCCGTAGGATCGTGCCAACCATCCAGAGCGGTCGAGAGTCCTGGCTCGACGACACCGCAGCAACCCGCCGACGGAAGCCTCCCGAGGACAAAGGTGCTAACGCCAGGGTCGATGGAGTGACGCATGGTCTCAGAGGCATCCTTCGTGCACCGTCCGGGCCGCCCGTGCCCGGCGACGGTCGCGCACGCACGCACCCCCGGGGCGACGTCGTGAGCGTCGCGGACGCCGTCGGGCAGGCGCACGGCGGGGCGGCACGGCCGACCGTGTCGTTCGAGCTCATGCCGCCGCGCCGCCCGGACGCGGCGCCCAAGTTCTGGGAGACGGCGCGCCGACTCGTCGCGACGCACCCCGACTTCGTGTCCGTCACGTACGGCGCGGGCGGGACGGACCGCGCGACCGCGCGCCAGGTCGTCGGGCGCCTCCTCCAGGGCACGCCCGTGCTGCCGATCGCGCACCTCACGTGCGTCGGCGCGTCGCGCGAGGACGTCGAGGAGGTCATCTCCGACTTCCTCGACGAGGGCGTGCGCAGCTTCCTCGCGCTGCGCGGCGACCCCCCGCGCGACCAGCCGGACTGGCAGCCCGCGCCCGACGGCGTCCGGTCGTCGACCGAGCTCGTCGCGCTCCTGCGCGAGGTCGAGGCGTCGCGCTGCGCGTCCGACCCGGCCGTCGCGCTGCGCGGTGCGGCCCGCCCGCTGACGATCGCCGTCGCGACGTTCCCCGACGGCAACCCGGCCGCCCGCACGACGCGCACGCAGGAGGTGCGCCGCCTGTGGCAGAAGCAGCAGGCGGGCGCGAGCTTCGCGATCACGCAGCTCTTCTACGACGCGTCGTCGTACACCCACTTCGTCGCCGAGGCCCGCGCGGCCGGCGTGACGATCCCCATCCTCGCCGGGCTGCTGCCCACGACGGAGCCCGTGCGGCTCCGCCGCGTCGAGGAGCTCACGGGCGTGCGCGCGCCCCAGCACCTGCTGGACGCGCTCGACGCCCTGCCCGACCCGGAGGCGCAGCACGCCTACGGGATCGCGTACTCGGTCGACCTCGCGCAGCGCGTCCTCGATGCCGGTGCGCCCGGTCTGCACGTGTACACCTTCAACAAGCACCGCGCCGCTCTTGACCTGCTCGAGGGTGTCCACCTCGGCGGCGGGTCGCGCGGGACCGGCGGCAGCACCAGCGCTGCCGCGGCCCCGCTCGTCCCGGACCTGGCCAGCGGGCCGTGGGTCACCGGCACCTCCCTGCCCACGACGGGCGCCGCCACGCACGGCACGCCCGTCTGACCGGTCCGCGAGGACCAGCAAGAGGTTTCGATCATGGCCACTTCCCTACCCTTCCCTACCCAGATCCAGGCCGGCTTCCCCGCCGGCACCGTGCTCGGCTACCCCCGCATCGGGCGTCGCCGCGAGCTCAAGAGGGCCGTCGAGGCGTTCTGGGCCGGCACGACGTCGGACGACGCGCTCGAGGCCACGGCCCGCGAGCTGCGGCTCGCGACCGTGCGCCGGCTCGTCGACCTCGGCCTCGGCGCCGACGACGCGTCCGTCCCCGGCTCGTTCTCCTACTACGACCAGGTGCTCGACGTCGCCGCCCTCCTCGGGGCGGTCCCGTCGCGGTTCGCGCACCTCGCCGACGCCGACGGCCGCCTCGACCTCGCGGGCTACTTCACCGTGGCACGCGGCCAGGGGGACGACGCCCCGCTCGAGATGACCAAGTGGTTCGACACGAACTACCACTACCTCGTGCCCGAGATCGGCCCGGACACCCCGATCCGGTTCGTCGACGACCGCGTCGTGCGCGAGTTCGTCGAGGCGAAGGAGGCGGGCGTCGTGACGCGGCCCGTCGTCGTCGGGCCCGTGACGTTCCTCGCGCTGTCCAAGGCCGCCGACGACGCACCCGCCGGGTATTCGCCGCTCGACCGCCTCGACGACGTCGTCGCCGCCTACGCCGACCTGCTGCGCGCGCTCGCCGCCGCGGGGGCGCCGTGGGTCCAGCTCGACGAGCCGATCCTCGTCACCGACTCGGCCGACGTGCCGTTCGCCGACCTCGCCGCCGCGGTGGAGTCCGCGTACCGCGCGCTCGCGACCGACCTCCGCCCCGTGCCGGACCCGGGGTCCTCACCGGACCCGTCCTCGAGCCCCGCCGCGACCCCGGGTTCGGCGCAGGACGCGCGGCCCGCGATCCTCGTCGCGACGCCGTTCGGCGGGCTGAAGACGTCGCCGGACGCCGACGGCGCGACCTTCGACTTCCTGGCGACCCTCGCGGGCACGGACGTCGAGGCGGTCGCGATCGACGCCGTCCGTGCGGACCTTCCGGACTCGCCGTACGACGACCTCGTGTCGAAGACGCTCGTCGTCGGCGTGATCGACGGGCACAACGTGTGGCGTGCCGACCTCGCCGCGAGGCTCGAGGTGCTCGATGCCGCGCGCGGCCTCGGGGCGGGCGCCGTCGCCGTCGGCACGTCGACCTCGCTGCTGCACGTGCCGCACGACGTCGAGGACGAGACCTTTGCCGAGCCCGGCACGGCGTCGGGCACGACGCTCGACCCGCGCCTGCGCGACTGGCTCGCGTTCGCGGACCAGAAGGTCGGCGAGGTCGCGACGCTCGCCCGCGCGCTGACCGAGGGTCGTGAGGCCGTCGCGGACCAGATCGAGGCGTCCCGCGCGGCCGTGGCGTCGCGCGCGGAGGCGAGCGGCGTCGTCGTGCCCGCGGTGCGCGAGCGTGCGGACGCACTGACGGACGCGGACTTCGCGCGCGGCGACCACGCCGAGCGCGCGGCCGCGCAGGCCGAGCGCCTGAACCTGCCGCCGCTGCCGACGACGACGATCGGCTCGTTCCCGCAGACGCCCGAGATCCGCCGCGCCCGCGCGCTGTGGACGAAGGGCGAGCTCTCCGACGCGGACTACACGACCGCGATGCGCGAGGAGATCGCGCGCGTCGTCGCGCTCCAGGAGGACCTGGGACTCGACGTGCTCGTGCACGGCGAGCCCGAGCGCAACGACATGGTGCAGTACTTCGCGGAGCACCTCGACGGGTTCGCGGTCACGGCGAACGGCTGGGTGCAGTCGTACGGGTCGCGCTGCGTGCGGCCGCCGATCCTGTGGGGCGACGTCACGCGGCCCGCGCCGATCACGGTCGAGTGGTCCGCGTACACGGCGTCCCTCACCGAGAAGCCGGTCAAGGGCATGCTGACCGGCCCGGTGACGATCCTCGCGTGGTCGTTCGTGCGCGACGACCAGCCGCTCGGCGACACCGCGAACCAGGTGGGTCTGGCGCTGCGCGACGAGATCGCGGACCTGGAGGCTGCCGGCATCGGGGTCGTCCAGGTCGACGAGCCCGCGCTGCGCGAGCTCTTGCCGCTGCGCCGCGCGGACCAGCCCGCGTACCTCGACTGGTCGGTGCGCGCGTTCCGGCTCGCGACGTCGGGCGTGGCCGCGGCGACGCAGGTCCACACGCACCTGTGCTACTCGGAGTTCGGCGAGGTCATCGGCGCGATCGACGGCCTCGACGCGGACGTGACGTCGGTTGAGGCGGCGCGCTCGCGCATGGAGATCGTGCCCGAGCTGCGCGAGGCCGGGTACGCGCGCGGCATCGGGCCGGGCGTCTACGACATCCACAGCCCGCGCGTGCCCTCGACCGAGGAGGTCACCGAGCTGCTGGGGCTCGCCGTGACGTCGATCGACCCCGCGCTCGTGTGGGTCAACCCCGACTGCGGGCTCAAGACCCGCCGCTACGAGGAGACCGTGCCGTCGCTCGAGCACCTCGTCGCGGCGGCCAAGGCGGTCCGGGCCACGCTCGGCTGAGCGTCCCGGAACGCGGCCGCGGGCCGCGGCGCCCGCGGGGGCCCCGCCCGCCGCCGGGGGGGGGGGGGCGCGGGCGGGTCGCCGGGCGCGCCACCGGGGGGGGGCGACGGCGCCGCGGCGGGGCCGCGC
>NZ_JAAFAN010000085.1:0-12830 GCF_010287905.1 Cellulosimicrobium composti | reverse complement strand
CTGCGTCGGCGGTACGGCTACTACTGGACCCGGCTCGTCCTGACGGTCGCAGCGTTCGGTGCCGTCTGGGCGGGGATCGTCCTGGTGGGTGACTCCTGGTGGCAGCTCCTGCTGGCCGTGGTGCTCGCTCTCGTGCTCGCCCAGCTCGCGTTCCTGGGCCACGACAGCTCCCACCGGCAGGTGTTCCGGTCGCGGGCCTGGAACGACTGGACCGCTCGCATCCTTGCGAACGCGCTCGTCGGGCTCAGCCACGCCTGGTGGACGACGAAGCACGACGCCCACCACGCCGCCCCGAACCAGGAGGGCCACGACCCTGACATCTCACCGGGCGTGATCGCGTTCACGCCCGCCGTCATCGCGAGCCGTCACGGCTGGCGAGGGTGGCTGGCACGTCGGCAGGGCTGGTACTTCTTCCCCCTGCTCGCCCTGGAGGGCCTCAACCTGCACGTCGCGAGCGTGCGCCGGGTGCTCGGCCGTCGGCCCGTTCCGCACCGTGGCGTGGAGGTCCCGGTCCTGCTCGGGCGGCTCGTCCTCTACCTGCTGGTGCTCGGCTTTCTGCTCCCCCCGACCCTCGCGGCGGCGTTCCTCGCCGTGCAGCTCGCGATCTTCGGCATCCTGCTCGGCGGCGCGTTCGCCCCGAACCACAAGGGCATGCCGATCGTCCCGGCGACCGCGGACGTCGACTTCCTGCGCCGCCAGGTCCTCATGTCCCGCAACATCCGCGGCGGCCCGGTCGTCGACTTCTTCATGGGCGGTCTCAACCGCCAGGTGGAGCACCACCTGTTCCCGAGCATGCCGCGCCCGAACCTCAAGCGTGTCCAGCCCCTCGTGCGCGAGTACTGCTCCCAGCTCGGCGTGACCTACACCGAGGTCGGGTTCTTCACCTCCTACCGGATCGTCGTCCAGTACCTCAACGACGTCCCCGGACGCGCCCGCGATCCGTTCTCCTGCCCCCTGGCCGCCAGCCTCGGCCGCTAGGACACCGGGCCGCGCGTACAGCCGCTCCCAGGTTCGTTCCCAGGTTGAGGGCGTAGGGTCGGGCTATCCGCGGCGAACGTGCCCCATATGAGGTGCGCGGGCCCGGAACCGCAAGGAGGCCACCATGGCCACCACCCCGCTCAGCTCCGCCACCAACGGCGAGCCCGCTGCGACCGCGCGCGTGACGCGGCCAGACCCCGTCTCGCGCACCTCCGGGAACCCGACCAGGACCCCCCGCACGCGCACCGGAGCCACCTGGGTCGGCCTGTGCGTCGCCGCCCTCGTCCTGGTCGCACTCATCGTGTTCATGCTCCAGAACACCCAGCTCGTGATCGTCTCCTTCCTCGGCTGGCAAGGCTCCGTCCCGCTCGCCCTGGCCCTGCTCATCGCAGGCATCGGCGTCGGGATCGTCGCCCTCGTCGTCGGCACCCTGCGCATCCACCAGCTCCGCCGACGCCTCGCACACCGCCAGTAGGTCGAGGAGATCCGACTCTGTGACCGACGATCGCGAAACCCCGCCCCACCGTCCCACCGACCTGGTCGGCGAGATCGACGCCTCCCAACGCGAGATGGAAGACGTCATCTCGGTCGTCGACAACGGCGCTCCCGTAGATCTCGTCCGCTACGTCGCCGCACACGCCCGCCTCGACGCCGCGATCGCGGTGTGGAACCAGCGCGCCGCATCTGATACCTAGACGGCGAGCAGGACGACGTCCGCGTCCGGTGTCCGGGTGTCCGTCCGTCCGGCCCGGACCGCGGACACGCGGGCGCAGACGCTCGTGCGGCCGAGTCCGAGCTGGTCGGCGATCGCGCGCCCGGACAGGTCCGTCGCCAGGGCGAGGCGGTCGATCTCGTCGAGGCGCTCGGACACGCGTCCGCGCGGCGCCGTCCGTGTCCGTCCACTGTCCGGGTGTCCACCGTCTGTCCGCGCGCCCGGCGCCTCGGTGTCCGTCGCGCGCAGCTCGGGTGCGCGCTGGACGACGAGCGCGACCGGCGCGACGTTGCCGACGACGTCGGGCACGGCCGCCTCTCCGGCGCTCGCGGCCCCCGTCTCGGTGTACGTGTCCGTGTCCTTTGCCGGGGTGGTGTCCGTGAGCGGGCCGAGGGCGACGCCGGCGACGACGTGGGCGGCTGCGAGCGTCATGAACGGGAACCCGGCGGCGAGGGTGGCACCGACGGTGCCCTGCCAGCCCTGGGGGCCGGCGTCCCAGGCGTGGGCGGCGTTGATCGCGGACGAGACGGTGGTCAGGGCCCAGACGAGCGTCCAGGGGAGACGCGCGTTCTGTCCGCGGTGGGTGCGGAGAAACGCTGCGACGACGTAGCCGAGCATGGCGATCTCGAGCGCGACGGGCACGAGCCAGGCGAGGCGGTCGGGGATCGCGGCCCACGGCGCGGCCGCGGAGACGCCGGTGAAGCTGAGCGTGAAGCTCGCCGCGGCGACCGCGACGAGGACGACGAGCAGGCCTGCGAGAACGAGGCGGTTGTCGGGGTTGATCCGGGCGGACGTCGTCGGGCGGGACGTGGTGGTCATGGCGGTGGTCCTCTCGTGCGTGGTGGTCAGCGGGCGGTGCGACCGCGCCAGGCGATCGCCTTGACGGCGGCGACGGTCTCGGGGTCCGGGGGAGCGGCCGCGTGGGCGGCGTCGTCCTCGGCGAACAGGTCGCGCGTGACGGTCGTCGGGCGGGCAGCGGTGCGAGGTGCGGGCGGGGGCGTCGGGCTGGTCTGCGCCAGCGCGGTGAGGCGGTAGCGGAGCAGGCCCGGGCCGCGGGCACCGGTGAAGTCCTGCGCGGCGAGCTCGCGGGCGACGTCGTCGGGCGTCCACCCGGCGGCGCGCAGCTCGCGGGCGTGCTTGCGTGCCGCCGTGGCCGCCAGGCCGCGGGCGAGGGGGTGTGACCGGATTTCCTCCACCACCCCGTCCAGCAGGGCGTCCCGCTCGCCCTCGCCTTCGTCGACGACGGCGAGCGACCTGGTGGGGGGATGGGGCAGGGGATGGGACACGGGATCCGGCACGCCTCGCGACACCCTTTCGTCGCGAGGCGACACGAGTCCGTCGCGAGCCGACACCTGTCGCGGCGCT
The DNA here is from genome assembly GCF_010287905.1 of Cellulosimicrobium composti. Taxonomy (NCBI): domain Bacteria; kingdom Bacillati; phylum Actinomycetota; class Actinomycetes; order Micrococcales; family Promicromonosporaceae; genus Cellulosimicrobium; species Cellulosimicrobium composti. Next base: position 9,775 of record NZ_JAAFAN010000085.1, on the reverse strand, counting down.
CGCGGCTCGTGATCCTGGTGCTCGACGACGTCGGGGCCGGGCGTCGTGAGCGCGTAGCGGGCCGTGGAGCCACGAACGCCGGTCGAGGTGAGGGTGAGCCACCCGGCGTCGCGCAGGCGCCGCACGGCGGCCGTCGTGGCGGTCCTGCCCAGGCTCGTGCGTGCCTGCAGGCGCTCGGCCGCGACCCACACCCGCAGCGGGCCGGTGGAGGCGTGGTCGGCGTAGGCGAGGGCGACGAGCTTGTCCGTTGCCCTGAGGTCGGATGCCCACACGGCGTCGCGCCAGGCGTGCACGTGTCGGCGTGCGGGCGACGTCGCGTGGCCCGTGGGGTGGAGGGGGGCGCTGGTAGCGTTGGCGAGAGCCATCTCTGAGGGTCCGTTCCTCGTGGTGGTCAGGCCCCGTCCGGTGTTCGTAGCACCGGCCGGGGCCGTTCTGTTGGTGGGGGCCTATGGGGTCGCGAACGACCCAGATCGGGTGAATTGCGCGCGCCTTGTACGCCCCCGGGCCCCGCGCGCGGGGTCGGCGAAGAAGCCCGCGGTGGCCGGTGCCACGCGAGGCGTCAGCAAGGAGAAGGGGAGGTGCGTCCGTGGCGCGCGTTGCAACGCATGTGCAACGTGGGGCCGAACAACAGTTCGACCGGAGAAGTATTCTCGCAGGTCAGGAGTGGTGCCCCGAGCAGGACTCGAACCTGCAACCGACGGATTAGAAGGCCGTTGCTCTATCCATTGAGCTATCGAGGCGCGCGCCCATCGTAGTGGGAGGCGGGCGTGCTCGGGAGGTCGAGGGCCTGGTGACGGACGTGCAGGTGGGGCGGTTGTCCACCGCGCGGCGCGTGCGTTTGGCGGGGCCCCCGGCAGAGGTCACTATGAACCAGTGAGAACTCCAGACGCCGCCACGAGCGACGCGAGCGCCCCCGCGACCGGCCGGTCGCCGGGCTCGTGGAGGCCCGCGCAGGCGACCGAGGAGCTCGGCGTCACGGTCTACGACGTCGCGCGCGACCTGCGCCGCGACGTCGCCGACGTCGAGCTCCCGCTCGCGATCGACGGCGCCGACGAGGCGGAGGCGTCGCGCCGCCGTCTCGTCACGCAGCTCGACGAGCACCTGCTGCCGCGGCTGCGTGAGCTGTCGTCCCCGGCGATCGTCGTCATCGCGGGGTCGACGGGCGCGGGCAAGTCGACGCTGTACAACTCCCTCCTCGGCGAGGAGGTGTCGCAGGCGGGCGTGCTGCGCCCGACGACGCGCGAGCCGGTGCTCGCGTTCAACCCGCTCGACGCGGACGTGATCGTCGAGGGTCCCGTGACGCGCGTGGCGCGCGTCATCGACCACGACGGCGTGCCGCGCGGGACGGGGCTGCTCGACGCGCCGGACCTCGACTCGCTCCTGTCGGAGAACCGCGACACCGCGAGCCTGCTGCTCGAGGCGGCGGACCTGTGGCTGTTCGTCACGACGGCGTCGCGGTACGGCGACGCCCTGCCGTGGCAGGCGCTGTCGCGCGCGAAGGAGCGCGGCGCGAGCGTCGCGATGGTGCTCAACCGCGTGCCGCGCGAGACGCTCACGACGATCCGTGGGGACCTGCTGCAGCGTCTGCGCGACCACGGCATGGACGGCACGCCGCTGTTCGTCGTGCCGGACGTCGGCCCGCACGAGGGGCTGCTCGACCGCTCGGTCGTGGCGCCCGTCGCGCGCTGGCTGACGATGCTCGCGGGCCCGGACCGCTCGCGCGCCGTCATCACGCGCACGCTCAAGGGGTCGCTCTCCGCGCTCCCGGCGTGGGTCACCGGCGTCTCGGACGCGGTGGAGGAGCAGGTCGAGGCGGCCGCCGTGCTGCGGACCGCGGCCGAGCGGGCGGTCCCGCCCGTGCGCGACGCCGCCCGGGCGGCCGTGCTGGACGGCGCGGTCGCGCGCGGCTCGCTCGAGGCGCGCTGGGCCCAGGTCACGGGCGCGGGGCGCGTGGACCGCGTCACGGTGCGCGGCGGCGTCGTGCGCTCGTCGAAGCGCCGCGGCCGCGCGCGCGAGCAGGTGCTCGCCCCGCTGCTGGAGGAGACGCGCGAGGCCGCGCGCCGCACCCTCGCGGCCGACGGCGTGCTCGGCCACGAGGCGCTGCGCGCCGCGCTCGACGGCGAGCGCCCGCTCCCGGGCGCCTCCGACGTCCTGCCGTTCGAGGAGGACGCCGCCGCGCGGCGCGAGGCCTCCGCGACGACGCAGGTGCTCCAGTGGTCCCGGCGCGCCGAGCAGGTCGTCGCGGAGCTCGCCGCGCCGACGGCCGCCGACGCCGCCCGTGCGGCCGTCAAGGCGTTCGGGGAGACCGGTCTCGCCGCGCTGCTCCTCGCGGGCGCCGCCGGCAACGACGACGCGGCCCGCCTCGTGCGGACCGTCCTCGCCGCGACGGGCGAGGACGCGCTCGCAACGCTGCGCGACGACCTCGCCGAGCGTGCCGCGACGATGGTCGAGCGCGAGGTCGAGCCCGTGCTCACGGCCCTCGACGACCCCGCTCTCGCGGCCGACGCCGCCGTCGGGCTCCGACTCCGACTCGCCGAGCTGAGGAGGCTCATGTGACGTCCCACGACGCCCAGCTGCGCGCCCGGGCCGACGACCTCGCGCGCGCGGTGGACCTCGCGGGTGACCGCCTCGACCCCGTGGTCGCGGCGCAGGTGCGCGACGCGATCGCCGGCGTGCGCGAGCGCCTCGCGCTCGGCGTCGACCACACGGTCGTCGCGCTCGCGGGCGGCACGGGCTCGGGCAAGTCGAGCCTGTTCAACCGGGTGTCGCGCCTCGACTTCGCGGACGTCGGGGTCAAGCGCCCGACGACGGCGCGCGTCACGGCCTGCTCGTGGAGCGACGCCGCGACGGCGCTGCTCGACTGGCTCGACGTGGACCCGGAGCGCCGGATCACGCGCGACGGCGAGCTCGACGCGGACGACGAGTCCGCGCTCGGCGGTCTCGTGCTCCTCGACCTGCCGGACCACGACTCGATCGAGCCGGCGCACCGCGCCGTCGTGGACCGGGTGCTCCCGCTCGTCGACCTCCTCGTGTGGGTCGTGGACCCGCAGAAGTACGCCGACGACGCGCTGCACTCGGGCTACCTGCAGAAGTCGACCGGGCTCGAGGGGTCGATGGTCGTGGCGCTCAACCAGATCGACACCGTGCCCGAGGCGCGCCGGGCGTCGCTCGTGGAGGACATGGGCCGCCTGCTCGAGGAGGACGGGCTCGACGGCGTCTACGTCACGACCGTCTCCGCGCGCACGGGCGAGGGACTGGGCGAGCTGCGCTCCCTGCTGGAGCAGGCGGTCGCGCGGCGCAGCGTCGCCGCGAGCCGGGTCGCGGGCGAGCTCGACCGGGCGGGCGCGCTCCTGCTGGAGCAGCTGCCGGGCGACGTGCCGTGGACCATGAGCACCGCGGTCGAGGAGGAGGTCGGCGCGCTGGCCGAGGCGACCGGCCTCGCCGCCGTCGCGGGCCAGGTCGGCGCGGCCGTGCGCAACGGCTACGGGCGCCCCGAGTTCTCGCCCCCGCAGCCCGACGCCGTCGCGCTGTCCCGCTCGCGCTGGCTCGCTCGCGCGGGCCGCTCGCTGCGTCCGGGGTGGCAGAAGGCGCTCGACGAGGCGGTCGCGCCCGCGGACCGGGTCGCCGAGGCGACGCGGTCGGCGCTCGCGAAGATCCCGCTCGACACGCGCGGCCCGGCGTCCGCGCGCCCGACGCGCCGCGCGGCGTGGACGGCGCTGGCCGTGGGGGTCGTCGCGGGCGTCCTCGCGGTGCTCGGCTCGCTGCGCGTCCTCGACCTCGGGCGCACGCTCGTGACGGTGTGCGCGGTCGTCGCGGCCGTGGCGGTCCTGGGTGCGGTGATCGCGTTCCTCGTCGCGCTCCAGGTGCGGCGTGCGCTCGCGCGGCGGCGCGAGCAGCAGGTCCTCGCCTCGGGGCGGGGCGCGATCGAGCGCGTCGTGCAGGACGCGATGGGCAAGCCCACGCAGGCGCTGCTCGACACCCACCGGCAGGTCCGCGAGCTCGCGCAGTCCGCACGAGACAAGGCGCCCGCGGCGCCGCTCACCGGGGCGCTACGGCTACCCACAGCCCCGGGTGGCGCGCCGGCGTCCACAGGGCAGGGCACGACGCCGGACGGGGGCACCGCGCTCGCCGCACCCTGAGGCGGTGGCCGGGACCAGCCCGGCCGTCGACCCCAGGAGGCACCATGCCCGGTGACGTCACGGTCACGCTGTCCGGCTTCGTCGCGACGACCCCCACGCTGTTCCGCTCGGAGTCCGGGAACGACTTCACGAGCTTCCGCATCGCGCAGACGCGGCGATTCCTCGACCGCGAGCGTGGCGAGTGGGTCGACGGCCGCACGCTGTGGTTCACGGTCAAGGTGTGGAAGGCCACGGCACGCAACGTCGCGGTCTCGCTGCACAAGGGCGACCCGGTGGTCGTCACGGGCCGGCTCTCGCTCGACGAGTGGGAGGGCCCTCTCGGCCCGCGCACGAGCCTCGTCGTCGAGGCGACGGCGCTCGGCCCCGACCTCACCCTCGGGGAGGCCCGCTTCGCGCGCACCGTGCACCGTCGCGACGTCGAGCGGCGGTCGGAGGACGGGACGGGTGCACCGGACGGGGACGCGGGCCGCGAGCACGACGAGGCTGCGCCGAACGCCGACGACGACGCGCGGGACGGCTCCGTCCGCGACCTCGCGGGCGGCTCGGAGACCGACGACGGGCACGCGCCCCGGGACGCGTGGACGTCCGTGGCGCAGGCCGACGCGGACCTGGGACCGGACGCGGGACCGGACGCCGGACCGGACGCCGCGGTCGCGGCAGCGACGGCCGGCTGAGCGCGCGCGACGCCCCCGGGGCGGGTCCGGCGACGGGACACCGCGTCGCGGGACGCGTCCCGGCGGCTCGACCGCGTAGGCTGAGTGGTCGACGAATCCCGAACGCTCCCGACCGAAACGGTGGAACGACAGGCTGTGGCTGAGTTCATCTACTCCATGTACAAGGCGCGCAAGGCGCACGGAGACAAGGTCATCCTCGACGACGTCTCCCTGAACTTCCTGCCCGGCGCCAAGATCGGCGTCGTGGGCCCCAACGGCGCCGGGAAGTCCACGATCCTCAAGATCATGGCCGGCCTCGACACGCCCTCGAACGGCGAGGCGCGCCTGTCCCCGGGCTACAGCGTCGGCATCCTGCTCCAGGAGCCGCCGCTCAACGAGGAGAAGACGGTCCTCGGCAACGTGCAGGAGGCGGTCGCGGACATCCTCGCCAAGAAGCAGCGCTTCGACGAGATCTCCGCGCTCATGGCCGAGCCCGACGCCGACTTCGACGCGCTCCTCGCGGAGATGGGCACGCTCCAGGAGGCGATCGACGCCGCCGACGCGTGGGACCTCGACTCCCAGCTCGAGCAGGCGATGGACGCGCTGCGCTGCCCGCCGCCGGACGCCGACGTGTCCGTGCTCTCCGGTGGTGAGCGCCGCCGCGTCGCGCTGTGCAAGCTCCTGCTCGAGAAGCCGGACCTGCTGCTGCTCGACGAGCCGACGAACCACCTGGACGCCGAGTCCGTGCTGTGGCTCGAGCAGCACCTCGCGACGTATCCCGGCGCGATCCTCGCCGTCACGCACGACCGCTACTTCCTCGACCACGTCGCGGAGTGGATCTGCGAGGTCGACCGCGGCCGCCTCTACCCGTACGAGGGCAACTACTCGACGTACCTGGAGAAGAAGCAGGAGCGCCTGCAGGTCCAGGGCAAGAAGGACGCCAAGCTCGCCAAGCGCCTCAAGGACGAGCTCGAGTGGGTCCGCTCGAACGCGAAGGGCCGCCAGACGAAGTCGAAGGCGCGCCTCGCCCGCTACGAGGAGATGGCCGCCGAGGCGGAGCGCACGAGGAAGCTCGACTTCGAGGAGATCCAGATCCCGCCGGGCCCGCGCCTGGGCAACGTGGTCCTCGAGGCGACGAACCTCCAGAAGGGCTTCGACGGCCGCCAGCTCATCGACGGCCTGAGCTTCACGCTGCCGCGCAACGGCATCGTCGGCGTCATCGGCCCGAACGGCGTCGGCAAGACGACGCTGTTCAAGACGATCGTCGGGCTCGAGCCGCTCGACGGCGGCGAGCTCAAGGTCGGCGAGACGGTGTCGATCTCCTACGTCGACCAGTCGCGCGGCGGCATCGACCCGAAGAAGACGTTGTGGGAGGTCGTGTCCGACGGCCTCGACTTCATCAAGGTCGGCAACGTCGAGATCCCGTCGCGCGCGTACGTGGCGTCGTTCGGGTTCAAGGGACCGGACCAGCAGAAGCCCGCGGGCGTGCTGTCCGGTGGTGAGCGCAACCGTCTCAACCTCGCGCTCACGCTCAAGCAGGGCGGCAACCTCCTGCTGCTCGACGAGCCGACGAACGACCTCGACGTCGAGACCCTCGGCTCGCTCGAGAACGCGCTGCTCGAGTTCCCCGGCTGCGCCGTCGTGGTGTCCCACGACCGGTGGTTCCTCGACCGGGTCGCGACCCACATCCTCGCGTACGAGGGCACGGAGGAGAACCCGGCGAACTGGTACTGGTTCGAGGGCAACTTCGCGTCGTACGAGGAGAACAAGGTCGAGCGCCTGGGTGCCGACGCCGCGCGCCCGCACCGCGTGACGTACCGTAAGCTCACGCGCGACTGACCGGACCGGGCGGCCCACGACGCCGGGCGGGGACGCACCCTGCCCGGCGTCGTCGCGTCCGCCTGCGGGGCGATCGGACGACCCGCCGTGCCACCTCGGCCCGGACGCGTCCGCCCGCGGGGGCGATCGGACGACCCGCCGTGTCACCTCGGGCCTGACCAGCGGCGCTGCGGCAGACTGGCCGCATGACGGCCACCGGTGACCTGGGAGACGACGCGGGCCGCCCCGGCGCGTCGGCGCAGGACGCCGAGGGACCCGACGCGACCATCGGACCCCGCCCCGGCGGTGCGGTGGCCGCGGGGGCCGCCGCGACGGCCGGGCTCGTCGAGTCGCTCGAGATCCTCCGCAGCCGGCTCGCGGCCGTTCGCCTGCCGCTGGACCTCCCGGGCGCGGCCGCGGCGCGCGAGGACCTCGGCCTCGCGGTGCACCAGCTCGACGACTACCTGCTGCCGCGGCTGCGCTCGCACGCGGCGCCGCTGCTCGTCGTCGTCGGCGGGTCCACGGGCGCGGGGAAGTCCACGCTCGTCAACTCCCTGCTCGGCGAGCACGTGTCGGCGCCCGGCGTGCTGCGCCCCACGACGCGCGCACCCGTCCTCGTCCACCACCCGCTCGACGAGCGCTGGTTCTCGACCGACCGCGTGCTCCCGGGCCTCGCGCGCGTGAGCGAGCACGGCGCACGTTCCACGGCCACCGCGACCGGCACGACGAGCGGCACGGTGACCGGCCCTGGGTCCGGGGAGCCGACCACGCCGTCGGACCCGACGCGCACGCTGCGGCTCGTCGCGAGCGACGCCCTGCCGCAGGGCCTCGCGCTCGTCGACGCGCCCGACGTCGACTCCGTCGAGACGGCGAACCGCGAGCTCGCCGCGCAGCTCCTCGCCGCCGCGGACCTGTGGCTCTTCGTCACGACCGCTGCGCGGTACGCCGACGCGGTCCCGTGGGACCTGCTGCACCGTGCGGCCGAGCGCCGCGCGCAGGTCGCGATCGTGCTCGACCGGGTCGACCCCGGGGCGGAGGCGGTCGCCGACGACCTGCGCCGCATGATGGACGAGAACGCGCTCGACGCGGCGCCGCTCTTCGTCGTGGGCGAGACCGACCTCGTCGACGGCTTCCTCCCCGAGCACGCCGTCGCCGAGGTCGCGTCGTGGCTCTCCGCGCTCGGGGCCGACGGTGACGCGCGCGACCGGGTCGCGACCGCGACGCGCGACGGCGTCGTCGACGACCTCGTCCGCCGCGCGGTTCTCGTCGCGGGCGCCGCCGACGCGCAGGCGACGTCGGACGCGCGGCTCCGGGGCGTCGTCGAGCGCGCGTACGACGAGGCGGCCGCGACCGTGGACGCCGCCACGAGCGACGGTGCACTGCTGCGCGGCGAGGTGCTGGCGCGGTGGCAGGACTTCGTGGGGACGAGCGAGATCTTCCGGTCCGTCGAGCAGGGGGTCGGGCGCGTGCGGGACGCGCTCGCGGCGTTCTTCCGCGGCCGGCCGGCGCAGGCGCCGCAGGTCGAGCAGGCGATCGCGCACGGGCTGGAGGCGGTGGTACTCGACGCGACGGACGCGGCGGCGGAGCGTGCTTACGGCGGGTGGCGTGCCGACCCGGCGGGCACGGCCCTGCTCGACGGTCTCGACCTCGCGCGCTCCTCCGCGGGCGTGCGTGCCCGCGTGGCCGACGAGATCCGCGGCTGGCAGTCGGACGTCCTCGCGCTCGTGCGGGAGCAGGGGGCGGGCAAGCGCGGCGCGGCGCGCGCGCTGTCCTTCGGGATCAACGGCCTCGGCCTGAGTCTCATGGTCGTCGTGTTCGCGTCGACCGGGGGGCTCACGGGCGCCGAGGTCGGGATCGCGGGCGGGACGGCGATCCTCGCGCAGAAGCTCCTCGAGGCCGTGTTCGGCGACGACGCCGTGCGACGCCTCACGCGGACCGCGCGCGACCGCCTCGCCGAGCGCGTCCGGTCCGTCCTCGACGACGAGGCCCGCCGCTACACCGCCCAGCTCGACGCGCTCGGCACCGCGGACGCCGACGAGTCGGCGCGGTCCGTGCGCGAGGCGGCACGCGGCGTCGAGGCCGCCGCCCGCGCCGAGCGCGCCGAGCGCGCCGCGCGAGGCCCCGACCGCGCTCCTGACCGCACGCCCGCCGGGCGCCACGCGGCGCGACTCCTGCGCGGCGCCGGGTGGAGCGCACCGGCGGCTGGCGAGCCCGACGACGCGAGCCCGGACGAGGGCCCGGACGAGGGCCCGCGGGAGACTCGCCGCCCCGGGTTCTGGCGCCGCCTCCTCGGGGGTGAGCGCGCGTGACGATCGACCTCGCGGCACGCACGGCCGCGCTCGAGACCGCCGTCCGTGCGGGCGAGGGCCGCCTCGACGCGGACCTGCTCACGGACGCGCGAACCGTCGTCGCCCGGGTGCGCGAGCGCGCCGGGCTCTCGGCCGACCACACCGTCGTCGCCCTCGCCGGTGCGACCGGCTCGGGCAAGTCGTCGGTCTTCAACGCGCTCGCGGGCGCGGACCTCGCGACGGTCGGGGTGCAGCGACCTACGACGTCGCACCCCCTCGCCGCGGTCTGGGGCGCGACGAGCGCCGCGAGCGGCGGGGTGCCCGCGGCGTCCGGCGTCGGCCCCCTCCTCGACTGGCTGGAGGTGCGCCGCCGGCACGACATGGGCACGCCGCTCACGTCGGGCGACCCGGGCGACGCGCGCACCGGGGGCCTGCGCGGCCTCCTGCGGGGTCGCCGCGCGGGGGAGGTGACGAGCGGCCTCGTGCTGCTCGACCTCCCGGACCACGACTCGGTCGTCGTCGAGCACCGCGTCCGGGCCGAGCGGCTCGTCGAGCGTGCCGACCTCCTCGTGTGGGTCGTCGACCCGCAGAAGTACGCGGACGCCGCGCTCCACGAGCGGTACCTGCGCCCGCTCGCGGGCCACGACGCGGTGGTCGTGCTCGTGCTCAACCAGGTCGACCGGCTCACGCCCGCCGACGCCGACGCGTGCCTCGCCGACCTGCGGCGGCTCGCGGCCGAGGACGGGCTGGGCGACGCTCGCGTGCTCGGCGTCTCGGCGCGCACGGGCCAGGGGCTCGACGACCTCCGCGGTCTGCTCGCGGACGCGGAGGCGCGGCGGCGGGCGGCGAACGACCGGCTCGCCGCCGACGTGCGCGG
>NZ_JAAFAN010000084.1:0-14072 GCF_010287905.1 Cellulosimicrobium composti | reverse complement strand
CGGCCTCGGTGACACACTCCGCCCCCCCCCCCCCCCGGCGGGGGGGGGGGGCGGGCGGGGGGGGGGGGGCCCCCCCCCCCCCCCCCCCCGGCCCCCGCTCGCGTCCGCACGCCGGACGCGGCTCCCGTGGAACCCGCAGCCACCCAGACACCAGCCCAGGAACCCCACATGGCCGTCCTCACGCCCACCCAGCCCTCGCCCGGGCTCAGCGGGCCGACCCCGCGCACGCCGCGCCGCGTCGGCTTCTCCCAGCGCCTCAGCCGCTGGGACGTCAAGCTCTCGCCCTACCTCTACATCTCGCCGTTCTTCGTCCTGTTCGCGGTCACGGGCCTCTTCCCGCTCGTGTACACCGCCGTGGTCTCGGTCTACGACTGGAACCTGCTCGGCGGCCAGGGCGACTTCGTCGGCCTGCAGAACTACACCGACGTGCTCGCGCAGCCCACGTTCTGGAAGTCCCTGCGCAACACCGTCTCGATCTTCCTGCTGTCCTCGGTGCCCCAGGTGATCGCCGCCATCGCGATCGCCGCGCTCCTCGACCAGAACCTGCGCGCCGCGACGTTCTGGCGCATGGGCGTCCTGCTGCCGTACGTCGTGGCTCCCGTCGCGGTCTCGATGATCTTCGGCCGCCTGTTCGCCGACCAGTACGGGCTCATCAACGAGCTGCTCGGCCTGGTGGGCATCGACCCGATCCGCTGGCACGCCGACGCGCTCGCGAGCCACGTCGCGATCGCCTCGATGGTCAACTTCCGCTGGACCGGCTACAACGCCCTGATCTTCCTCGCCGCGATGCAGGCCGTGCCGCGCGAGCTGTACGAGGCCGCGATCATCGACGGCGCCGGGCGCGTGCGCCAGTTCTTCTCCGTCACCGTGCCGCAGATCCGCGCGACGATCATCTTCGTCGTCATCACGTCGACGATCGGCGGCCTGCAGATCTTCGACGAGCCGCGCATGTTCGACGCGCAGGGCCTGGGCGGCGCGGACCGCCAGTGGATGACGACCGTGCTCTACCTCTACGACGTCGCGTGGGGCAACCAGAAGAACTTCGGCCGCGCCGCCGCCGTCGCGTGGCTGCTGTTCCTCCTCATCATCCTCATCGGGATCGTCAACTTCCTCGTCACGCGGCGGATCGCCACGTCCACCGCGCAGCCCAGGCCGCCGCGCTGGGTGCGCCGCCGCCACGAGGCGAGCAAGCGCTTGCGCGCCGAGGGCGCCATGAACGCCCAGCGCGCCGCCGCGGGCACCGAGGCGTCCGTCCCGACCGCCGCCAGCACGACCGACCGGAGGAAGCGATGAGCTCCGTCCCCGTCATCGCCCAGACCGCCGGCCCGGGCGCGGCCCGCGCCGCCGCCCGACGCCGCAGCGCCGGGAAGAACGTCGGCGGCACGCAGCGCCGCCCGCGCTGGGTCACGTACACGATCCTCGGGATCGTCCTGCTGATCTCGGTGTTCCCGCTGTACTTCACCCTGATCCTCGGGTCGTCCACGCCGGAGGAGATCTCGCGCAGCGCGCTCCCGCAGCTCCTGCCGGACGCGAGCCTGTTCGACCGGTTCGCCGACGTCATGGGCTCCGAGGCGATCAACTTCTGGAAGGCCGCCTGGAACTCGGTCGTCATCGCGGTGCTCACGTCGCTGTCGGTCGTGCTCTTCTCGACGCTCGCGGGCTTCTCGTTCGCGAAGCTCCGGTTCCGCGGGCGCGGGCCGCTGCTCGTCTTCGTCATCGCGACGATGGCGGTGCCGACGCAGCTCGGCGTGATCCCGATGTACATCCTCATGTCCGACCTCGGGTGGATCGGCAAGCTCCAGGCCGTCATCGTGCCCGCGCTCGTCACGGCGTTCGGCGTGTTCTGGATGACGCAGTACCTCGGCGAGGCGCTGCCGTACGAGCTCATCGAGGCGGCCCGCGTGGACGGCGCGTCGATGATCCGCACCTTCTGGTCGATCGCGCTGCCCGCGGCGCGCCCGGCCGCGGCGATGCTCGGCCTGTTCACGTTCGTGCAGCAGTGGACGAACTTCTTCTGGCCGTCCATCGTGCTCAACCAGAACAACCCGACGCTGCCGCTCGTCGTGCGGTCCCTCCAGGCGAACTTCTTCGTCGACTACTCGCTCGTCATGGCGGGGATCTTCCTCGTGACGCTGCCGCTCATCGTCATCTTCATCTTCACCGGCCGCCAGCTCGTGGCGGGCATCATGCAGGGCGCCGTCAAGGGCTGACGCCCGGCGCCGCAGCGCGGCGGTCCGCGTGCCGGCACCCCGGCACGCGGACCCGCCGTGCCCCGACCGTCCCGCGGGGCGGGCCCCACCGGCCCGTCCGCGTGCCACACCCCGACCTCTCGGAGGACAATCGACCATGACCAGCTTCGTCCCGTCCGCGCCCCTCCCCCCGAACCCGGCGACCGCGACCGGACGCGTCGAGATGCCCGAGGGCTTCCTCTGGGGCGCCGCGACGGCCGCGTTCCAGATCGAGGGCGCCGGGCACACCGACGGCCGTCGGGACTCCGTATGGGACGCGTTCGCGCGCGTGCCGGGCGCCGTCGTGAACGGGGACGACGGCATGGTCGCGTGCGACCACTACCACCGGTACCGCGAGGACGTGGCGCTCCTGCGCGACCTGAACCTCGGCGCCTACCGGTTCTCGACGTCGTGGGCGCGCGTGCGCCCCGACGGCGGCGCGCCCAACCCGGCAGGTCTCGCGTTCTACGACCGGCTCGTGGACGAGCTCCTCGAGGCCGACGTCCTGCCCTGGCTGACGCTGTACCACTGGGACCTGCCGCAGGCGCTCGAGGAGAAGGGCGGCTGGACGTCGCGCGACACGGCGTACCTCTTCGCCGAGTACGCGGTGACGATGCACGAGGCGCTCGGCGACCGCGTCGGCGTGTGGACCACGCTCAACGAGCCGTGGTGCTCCGCGTTCCTCGGGTACACCGCGGGCGTCCACGCCCCGGGCCGGCAGTCGCGCGAGGACGGCCTCGCGGCGGCGCACCACCTCCTGCTCGGTCACGGCCTCGCGGTCCAGGCGCTGCGCGAGCGCGCGCCGGAGGCGAACCTCGGCCTGACCCTGAACTTCACGGTCGCCGACCCGGTCGACCCGCAGGACCCGGCCGACGTCGACGCGGCGCGCCGCATCGACGGGCAGTTCAACCGGATCTTCCTCGACCCCGTGTTCCACGGCGAGTACCCCGCGGACGTCCTCGAGGACGTCGCACCGTACGGTCTGCTCGACCACGTCAAGGACGGCGACCTCGAGATCATCTCGACCCCGATCGACACGCTGGGCGTCAACTACTACAACGGCGGCGCGGTCTCCGCGCACCCCCAGGCCGAGACGCCGGGCACGGCCGGCGGCACGCGCCCCGAGGGCGTGCGCGACGAGCCCGACGCCGAGGCACCGGTGCGCGCGACGTCGTCGCCCTACCCCGCGGCGGACGGCGTGCACGGCCACTCGCGCGGCCTGCCCCTCACGGACATGGGCTGGGAGGTGCAGCCGGAGGGGCTCACGCGCCTGCTGACCCGCCTCCAGCGGGACTTCACCGGGCCGCGCGGCGTCGCGATGTACATCACCGAGAACGGCGCGGCCTACCCGGACCGGGTGGAGGCGGACGGCTCGGTCGACGACCAGGACCGTCTGGCGTTCATCGACGCGCACCTGCGCGCCACGCGCGACGCGATCGACGCGGGCGCGGACGTGCGGGGGTACTTCGCGTGGTCGCTCCTGGACAACTTCGAGTGGGCCCTCGGCTACACGAAGCGGTTCGGGATCGTGCGCGTCGACTACGAGACGCAGGAGCGCACGGTCAAGGCGAGCGGCGCGTGGTACGCGCAGGTCGCGCGCGACAACGCGGTCCCGGCGCGTCCCGCCCCGGTCGCGGACGCCGCCCCGGCCGCGGGCACCGTGGCGGAGTGAGGCGGGGGTGAGGACACGGTGAGCGGGGCGGTGCGGTCCGGCGCACGTGCGCGGGATAATGGTCTGATGAACAGCCTGCGCTCCGCGCCGACCCTGGACGAGGTGGCCCAGACGGCGGGCGTCTCGCGCTCGACCGCGTCGCGCGCCATCAACGGCGGTCTGCGCGTGTCGCCCGAGGCCCAGGCCGCGGTCGACGCCGCCGTCGCCCAGCTCGGCTACACGCCCAACCGCGCCGCCCGCTCGCTCGTCACACGCCGCACCGACTCGATCGCCCTCGTGGTCCCCGAGCCGGACGAGCGGATCCTCACCGACCCGTTCCTCGCGGGCACGATGCGCGGCGTCAGCGCGGCGCTGGGCGGCACCGACCTGCAGCTCGTGCTGCTCTTCGCCCGGCCCGACGAGCAGCCGGGCCGCATCGTCCGGTACCTCAGCAGCGGGCACGTCGACGGCGCGATCGTCGCGTCGCACCACCGTGACGACGAGCTCGAGGAGGCGCTGCTCGCGGCCCGCCTGCCGGCGGTCTTCGTGGGGCGGCCGTTCCGCCCGACGCCGGACCTGCTCTACGTCGACGTGGACAACGTCGAGGGCGGTCGCCTCGCGGCGCGTCGCCTCGTCGCGGCGGGCCGGCGCCGCGTCGCGACGATCGCCGGCCCGCAGGACATGACGGCGGGCGTGGACCGCCTGGCGGGCTGGCGCGAGGTGCTGCGCGAGGAGGGGCTCGCCGACGACGCGGTCGAGATCGGCGACTTCGCGGTCGCGGGCGGCGCGGCCGCGATGGAGCGCCTCCTCGCCGCGCACCCCGACCTCGACGGCCTGTTCGTGGCGTCCGACCTCATGGCCGAGGGCGCGCTGCGCGTGCTCGCGGCCCACGGGCGCGACGTGCCGGGCGACGTGTCCGTCGTCGGGTTCGACAACCTCGCGAACGCGGCCACGACGTCGCCTCCGCTCACCACGGTCCAGAACCCGATGGTGGAGATGGTGCGCGGCGCGACCGACCTGCTGCTCGACCTCGTCGCCGGGCGCGGGGACGAGATCGCGTCGCAGGTGCTCGCGCCCGAGCTCGTCGAGCGCGACTCCGTCTGACCGCCCACCCGCGCGCGTGGGAGGCCGCTCGTAGCCTGGGGGTCATGAGCCTCTCCTCGTCGCTCGTCACGGCGTCGCGCGCGGACGTGCTCGCCGCACGCTGGCTCGCCCAGGAGCTCGACCGCGCGCCCGGGTCCGCGGCGTCGGCGTCCGACGTCGCGGCCCTCGACCTGGGCGTGCAGGACACCGGACCGGACGGTGCTGCCTGGGCGCTGGCCCTGCGCGGTGCGCCCGCCGTGGAGCCCGGCAGCCTCCCGGACGACCTGGCGCTCGTGTGGTCGCTGCGCGGGGCGCCGCACGTCTACCGCCGCGCCGACCTGGCGGAGGTCGCCGTCGCGACGGCCCCCTTCTCGGAGGCCGACGCCGCCAAGCGCGTCTTCGACGCGAGCCGCCCGCTGCGCGCCGCGGGGATCGCCGTGCTCGACGCGCTGCGCACGGAGGCGGACCTGGAGCGCGAGATCGTCGTCGAGCCGACCGTCAAGGGTGACCTCTCGACGCGGCTCACCGCGCGCCTGCCCGAGCCGCACCTGCGCTGGTGCCGTCCGTGCGGCGCGACGCACAGCTACGAGCAGACGTTCCGGCTCGCGGCGCTCCAGGCGGGCCTCGAGCTCGAGCCCGGCACGTCCCCGCCCGTGCTGCGCCGCGTGCCCGGCCTCGACCCGCCGCGGTACGGGCGGCTCGGGGACGAGGCCGTCCCGCGGCTCGACGTCGTGCGGGGCTACCTGCGGTTCTTCCCGGCCGCGAGCGTGCAGGACGTCGCGGCGTTCCTCGACGCGCCGGTCAAGGAGGTACGCGCCCGCTGGCCCGAGGACGCCGTGCGCGTCGACGTCCCCGACGCGGCAGCGGGCGGGGACCGGCCGGCGGAGCGCTGGGCCCTCGCCGACGACGCCGAGCGCCTCCCGGGAGCGGCGGAGCGCGTGCGCGACGCGCGGGGCGCCGACGGTGCGCCGGTCGTCCGGCTCGTCGGCCCGTACGACCTGGCGCTGCAGCTGCGCGACCGCGCGACGCTCGTCCCGGACGACGCGCGCGCCAAGGACCTGTGGCGCGTGCTCGGGCGTCCCGGAGCGGTGCTCGCGGACGGCGAGGTCGTCGGCACGTGGCGCCCGCGCACGTCGGGGCGCCGGCTCACGGTGCGCGTCGACCCGTGGACCGGGTGGGACGCACGGCTCACGGACGCCGTCGCGGAGCAGGCAGAGCGCCTGCGCGCGTTCCGCGGGGCGGCGTCCGTGAGCGTGTCCGGCTAGCGTCAGTCGCGCACGTGGCCGTAGCGGTGCCGGGTGCGGCTCACGGCCTGCTCGCGCAGCACGGTGAGCAGCTCGCGCCGCCCGCTCGCGACCACGGGGTGGTCCAGGACGGTCACGTCGCCCACGCGCTCGGCCGCGGCCTCGCGCAGCCCGGGCGCCGAGCCGACGACGCGCACGCGCCCGCGCACGGTGCCGCCCGCGACCCGGCGCGCGAGCTCCTCGTCGCTCACCGCGGCGTCACCCGTGCTCGGCACGACGACGACCGGCACGCCCGCGGTCCGCGCGGCGTGCAGCACGCGCTCGACCTCGACGGGCCGCGCGTCGGCGCCGACCCGCACCGTGAGGAGGTCGACGGGCCGGTAGCGGAACACGTTCGACTCGGCGCGCAGGCCCGAGGGGTCGTGCTCCACGGAGAACTCCTGGTCCCACCAGCGGGCGTCGTCGGCGCACGCCCACGCGAGCCACGCGTCGGGCGACGTCTCGCGCGCGGGCGGCGCGTCGGCGTCGGCCACGCCGGGGTCGGCCTCCGCGTCGGTCCAGCGACCGAGCTGCGCCACGTAGTTCGGTCCGCCCGCCTTGGCGCCCGGCCCGACGACCGACTGCTTCCAGCCGCCGAACGACTGCCGCTGCACGATCGCGCCGGTGATGTGCCGGTTGACGTAGGCGTTGCCGACCTCGACGGCGTCGAGCCACCGCGCGACCTCGGCGTCGTCGAGGCTGTGGATCCCGCCGGTGAGGCCGAACGGCACGGCGTTCTGGAGCGCGATCGCGTCGTCGAGGGTCGCGGCCGTCATGATCCCGAGCACCGGGCCGAAGTACTCCGTGAGGTGAAACGGCGACCCGGGCGCGACGCCCTCCTTGAGGCCGGGCGTCCACAGGCGGCCGTCCAGGTCCGGCCCGCCGTCCAGCGGCCGCGGCCGCACGAGCCACGACTCCCCCGGCTCCAGGGTCGTCAGCGCGTGCAGCAGCTTGCCCGACGCGGGCTCCGTGAGCGGGCCCACGGTCGTCGAGACGTCGGTCGCGGGCCCGACGGCGAGCGATCGCACCGCGTCCACGAGCTGGCGCCGCACGCGCCGCCCGGTCTCGGTCCGCGGGTCCCCCGCCGAGCCGACGAGGATCGCGAGCGACGCCGCCGAGCACTTCTGCCCCGCGTGCCCGAACGCCGACCGCACGAGGTCCGCGACCGCGAGGTCGAGGTCCGCCGACGGCGTGACGACGAGCGCGTTCTTGCCCGACGTCTCGGCGAGCACCGGGCGCGACGGTCGCCACCGCGCGAACAGGCGCGCGGTCTCGATGGAGCCGGTGAGCACGACGCGCGCGACGTCGTCGTGCGTCACGAGGTGCGTGCCGAGGTCGTCGTCGGGCACGCGGACGTACTGCACGACGTCCGTCACCGAGACGGCGCCCAGCCCGGCGAAGTCCTGCGGTCCCGCCGCGACGGCGTCGCGCAGGCCCGCGTGGACCGCGTCCACGGCGACCTCCAGGCAGCGCGGGGCCGGCGGCGCGGGCTTCGCGAGCACGGCCGACCCGGCCGCGAGCGCCGCGAGGATCCCGCCCACGGGGATCGCGACGGGGAAGTTCCACGGCGGCGTGACGAGCGTGACGCCGTCGGGCGTGAAGCGCGCGCCGGGCACGCGGTCCAGCTCCTCGGCGGACCGCGCGTAGTACCGCGCGAAGTCGACGGCCTCGCTCACCTCGGGATCGGCCTCGGCGACGGTCTTGCCCGGCTCGTGCACCATCGCGGCGACGAGGTCCGTGCGCGCGGCCTCGAGCCGCCGGGCGACGGCGCGCAGCGCGGCGGCGCGGGCGGCCGGGGCGACCCGCGCCCACGCGGCGGTCGCGCGCACGGCGGTCGCGACGGCGTCGTCCACCTGGGCGGTCGTGGTGGGCTCGGGCGTGCGGACGGGCTCGTCCCCGGAGCCGGGACCGGTGACGCGGCGCGCCCACGCGCGCGACTCCTCGACCGCCGGGTCGGTGTCGGGTGCGTTGGCGAACCCGTCGGCCGGCGGCTCCTCGTGCGTGCGGGGGCGGCGGCGCGGGGCGACGTCGGCCTCCGTCCAGCGCACGCCGTGGCGCACCGACGCGCGGAACGCGGCCTCCTGCCGGTCCATCGGACTGGTCGGGGCCGCGCCGCCGGGCGCGAACATGGCGTGCAGGAAGTTCTGCTCGGCGGCGTTCTCCTCGAGGCGGCGCACGAGGTAGGAGATCGCGACGTCGAAGTCCTCGTCGCGCACGACCGGGGTGTACAGCACGACGCGTCCGCCGCGCCCGGCGTGCGGGCCGCTCTCGACGCGGTCGGCCGCGACCTCGTGGCGCACGGCGCGCGCCTCGCCGGGGGCCATGCCCTGGAGCATCTCGACGTCGAGCGCGTGGCTCACGCCGCGGGCGCGGCCGAGGAGCACGGCGAGCGCGACGTGGAACAGGTTGTGGCTCGCGACGCCGATGCGCACGGCGTCGGTCCGCGGGGCGCGCAGGGCGTGGTCGAGCAGGCGCACGTAGTTCGCGTCGACGTCGGGCTTGCTGGGGTACGGCGCCTGCGGCCACCCGTGCAGCTCGGCCTCGACGGCCTCCATCGCGAGGTTCGCGCCCTTGACGAGCCGCACCTTGACCGGCGCTCCCCCGGCGGCGACGCGCTCGGTCGCGAAGCGCGTCAGCCCGTCGAGTGCCCCGAGCGCGTCGGGCAGGTACGCCTGGAGCACGATCCCGGCCTCGAGGTCGCGCAGGTCGTCGTGCGCGAGCACCTCGCGGAAGACGGCCGTGGTCAGCGCGAGGTCCTTGTACTCCTCCATGTCGAGGTTGAGGAAGACGCCGTGGTCGCGCGCCGCCCGGTACAGGGGCAGCAGGCGCTCGACGACGCGCGCGCACGACCCGTCGAGGTCCCACGGGACGAGCTGCGACGCGACGGACGACACCTTGACCGAGACGTAGTCCACGTCGGGCCGCCGTACGAGCGCGATCGTGCGCTCGAGGCGCGCGTCGGCCTCGGCCTCGCCGAGCACCGCCTCGCCGAGGAGGTTGACGTTGAGCGCGTAGCCCTCGGCGCGCGTGCGGGCCAGGTGCGGGCCGAGGCCGCGACCGGCGTCGGCCACGAGGTGCCCGACGAGCTGGCGCAGGCGCACGCGCGCGGCGGGCACGACGACGCGCGGCAGCACGGGCGCGACGCGCGCCCCGACCCGCAGCAGGGTCCGGTCGACGGGCCCGAGGAACGAGCCGGCGCTGCCGGCGAGCTCACCGAGGCGGCCGAGCGCGTGGGCGGCGACGTGCACGTCCTGCGGCCGCGCCACGTCGTCGACGAACCGGACGGCGAGCTCGAGGCCCGCCGGGTCGGAGACGAGCGCGCCGAGCCGCTCGGCCGTGCGGCGGGCCCGCGCGTCGCCCGCGTCGTCCGCGGTGCTCGCGGCGAGCCAGCAGCGGGCGAGGGCCACCGCGTCCTCGACGAGGTCGTCCGGGGAGGTCTGGACCGGGGTGCGGGTCGGGTCGCCGGCGGCTCCGGGGGTGGGGAGCGGCCGTGCGGGCGCGTCGTTGCTCATCCTCCCAGGGTGCCCCGGGTCGCGCTGACTCGTCTTGTACGATCCGGGGCGACATGGCACCCGTCCGCGACAACCTGTGGCCCGAGGGCGTGGCGCTGCTCGCCGCGCTCAGCCCCGCGATGGTCGCGCTCATGGACGAGCTGCCGGACACGATGTTCTGCGCCAAGGACGTCACGGGGCGTTACGCCGCGGTCAACCCCGTGTTCGTCGCTCGCACGAACGAGCGCTCGCGCCGCGCGGTGCTCGGGCGCCGGGCGCGCGACCTGTTCGTGCCGCAGCTCGCCGAGCGCTACGAGCAGCAGGACGCCGAGGTCCTGCAGGGCCGGTCGCTGCGCGGCGAGCTCGAGCGCATCCGCCGGCTCGGCGGCACCTCGGGCTGGTTCCTCACGTCGAAGCTCCCCGTGCACGACGACGCCGGTCGCCTCGTGGGGATCGTGTCCGTCTCCCACGACCTGCGCGCGGGCGCGGCCGACGACGCGACGATGGGCTCGATGGCCGCGGTCGTCGCCGCGGTCGAGGCGGACCTCGGGGCGCGCTGGACGACGACGCGGCTCGCCGAGGCGGCCGGGGCCACGCCCGCGGTGCTCGACCGGCGCGTGCGGCGCGTGTACGGCCTCACGCCCCGCCAGCTCGTGCTGCGCACGCGGGTCGACCACGCGACGCGGCTGCTCGCCGGCACCACGCGGCCGATCGGCGACGTCGCGGCCGACATCGGCTTCTACGACCAGCCGTCGTTCACGCGGACGTTCGCGCGCCTCACGGGCGAGACGCCGGCGCAGTACCGGCGGCGCACGCGCCGCTGACGGCACCGTGCCGGGTCGCGCGCTCGTCGTGCGTGCGCCGGGCGGCCCCGCGGTGGCGAGCGACGCCGTCGCACGCGGAGACTGACGCCATGACCTCTACGAGCCCCTCCCCCGGAACCGTCCCGACCGTCGAGCTGCCCGGCGGCACGATGCCGCTCCTCGGCATCGGCACCTGGCAGTCGGAGGGCGACGACGCGTACCGCGCCGTGCGCCACGCGCTCGACGTCGGCTACCGGCACGTCGACACCGCCACCGGCTACGGCAACGAGTCGCAGGTGGGCCGCGCGCTCGCCGACTCGTCCGTGGACCGCGCCGACGTGTTCGTCACCACGAAGCTTCCGCCGGACGCAGCGGGCCGCGAGCGCGAGACGATCGAGGCGTCGCTGCGCGACCTCGGGACCGACTATGTGGACCTGTGGCTCATCCACTGGCCGCCGTCGGGCGAGGCGTCGCCGTGGGTCTGGGAGCAGTTCGTCGCGCTGCGCGACGAGGGCCTGGTCCGCTCGATCGGCGTGAGCAACTACTCGGTCGAGCAGGTCGACGTGCTCTCCGACCAGGTGGG
Source organism: Cellulosimicrobium composti (assembly GCF_010287905.1). Lineage (NCBI taxonomy): Bacteria > Bacillati > Actinomycetota > Actinomycetes > Micrococcales > Promicromonosporaceae > Cellulosimicrobium > Cellulosimicrobium composti. The sequence goes on along the minus strand of NZ_JAAFAN010000084.1, from coordinate 2,950 downwards.
CGAGACCCCGGCCGTCGACCAGATCCCGTGGAGCCCCGCCGACTACGACCACCGGATCGCGCACGAGCTCGCGCAGCGCGGCGTCGTGCTGGAGGGGTACAGCCCGTTCAAGCGCACCGACCTCGACGCGCCCGTGCTCGCCGAGGTGGCGGCCGCGCACGGCGTCACGCCCACCCAGGTCGTGCTGCGCTGGCACCTCGACCACGGGTTCGTCGTCATCCCGAAGTCGGTCACGCCCGAGCGCATCGAGGCGAACTTCCAGGTCACGGGCTTCTCCCTCACGCCGGACGAGCTCGCGGCGGTCGACGCGCTCGGCCGCTGAGCCGCACCCGCGCGCGACGCGCCGGGGCCGGGGCGCACCTGCGCCCGCGCGCCCCGGCGCGTGCCCGCCCGGCGAGCGCGCGCGTCGGCGGTAGCGTGGCCTCCGGTGCCGCACACCCCCGCGGCACCGGAGAACCTCGAACCGGAGGAACCGTGACGACGACGTCCGTGCCGCCCACCACCACGAGCGGCGAACCCGCCCCGACCGACCACCAGACCCGGACCGACCTCCCGCCCGGCGCCCGCCGCGCCCCCGACGGCGCGGCCCCGCCCGCGTCGGCCCTCGACACCGCGCACGCCCAGCTCGCGGGCGCGGTCGAGTTCCTCGGTTACGACGACGGTCTGCACGAGATGCTCGCGACCCCGCGTCGCGAGGTGAACGTGGCCGTGCCGCTGCGGCGCGACGACGGCCGCACCGTCCTCTTCCACGGCTACCGCGTGCAGCACAACGTCTCGCGCGGGCCGGGCAAGGGCGGCCTGCGCTACGCGCCGAGCGTCGACATCGACGAGGTCCGCGCGCTCGCCATGTGGATGACGTGGAAGTGCGCCCTCGTGGACCTGCCGTACGGCGGCGCGAAGGGCGGCGTCGCGATCGACCCGCGCTGCTACTCCGAGGCCGAGCTCGAGCGCGTCACGCGCCGCTACACGTCGGAGATCATGCCGGTGATCGGCCCGGAGCGGGACATCATGGCGCCCGACATGGGCACGAGCGAGCAGACCATGGCCTGGGTCATGGACACCTACTCGGTCAACCAGGGCTACACGATCCCGGCCGTCGTGACCGGCAAGCCGATCACCGTGGGCGGGTCGCTCGGGCGCACGACGGCGACGAGCGCCGGGGTCGTGCACGTCACCGCCGCGGCGCTCGACGAGGCGGGCGTGCCGCTGACCGACGTGCGCGTCGCCATCCAGGGCTTCGGCAAGGTCGGCTCGCACGCGGCCGCGATCTTCGCGGCCCGCGGGGCCCGCGTCGTCGCGGTCTCCGACCAGTACGGCGGGGTGCACGCCCCGGACGGGCTCGACGTGCGGGCGCTCGTCGAGCACGTCGCCGCGACGGGGAGCGTCGTGGGCTTCGACCGCGCGGACCCGGTGGACAACGACGCGCTCCTCGCGCTCGACGTCGACGTGCTCGTGCCGGCGGCCGTCGAGGGCGTGCTCGACGGCGACACGGCCCGCAGGGTGCGCGCGCGGTGGGTCGTCGAGGGCGCCAACGGCCCGACGACCGCCGAGGGCGACCGCGTGCTCGCGAAGAACGGCGTGACCGTCGTGCCGGACGTCCTCGCGAACGCGGGCGGCGTCGTCGTCTCCTACTTCGAGTGGGTGCAGGCCAACCAGGCGTACTGGTGGACGGCCGACGAGATCGGCGAGAAGCTCGAGCACCGCATGCTCCACGCGTACGAGGAGGTCGCCGCGCTCGCGCAACGCGAGGAGCTGAGCCTGCGCGACGCCGCGCTCGTCATCGGCGTCCAGCGCGTGGCGGAGGCGCACCAGATCCGCGGCCTGTACCCCTGACGGCCGGCGCCCCGCCCGCGCCCGGCGCGCCCCGCCGGGCACGGGCGGGGCCGGTCGGTCCGTGGGACGGCGGGGTCGTGGTCAGTCCGTGGGCCGGCGGGTCGCGGCGACGACGCCCGCGACGAGCGCGACGGCGGACGCCGCGACGGCCGCCCAGGCCACGGTCGTGTCGACGAGCGGGCCCTGGAACCGGGTCACCGCGATCCACGCGAGCCCCCACGACATCGCGAGCCCGATGCCGAGCGCGAGCGCACGGCGCCCGGCCGTGAACCGCGCCCACGCGACCGACAGCACGGCGGCCGCCGCGACGAGCACGACCGACCACCCCGTCGCACCGAGGCCGAGCTCACCCGCGCCCGCGTCCGCGAGCGCCGCGGCGACGTTCGCGAGCGTCGCGACGCTCACCCACCCCGTGTAGAGGCCGAGCGTGCCGTCGAGCACGACGGCCTGCGCGGTCGACTCGGGGCGCAGCCGCACGAGCCGCACCACGACCACGGCGTTGACGGCGAGCAGCGCCGCGATGACCACGACGCTCACCGGGACCCACCCGGCCTGGACCACGCCGATCCACGCGGCGTTGAGCACCATGGACGCGAGCACCCACCACGCGGTCGCGCGCAGGCGCGGGCTCGCCGCGTGCCGCGGCAGCACCTGGTAGACGGCGAACGCGAAGAGCCCGAGGTAGATCACGGACCAGATCCGGAACGCCGGGTTGTCGGGCGCGACGGGGGTCGCCTCGGCGGAGAGGGCACCGCCGGACGCGTCCTGGACCGCCGTGCCGCCGAAGGCTCCGGCCCCGAACGCGGCGGTGCCCGCCGCGACGAGGGCGCCGACGAGGACGACGACCTGGCGGACACGGTCGGACGGCGCGGGCGCGGGGACGGCGCCCGCCGGGACGGCGGCAGCTGAGGTCATGCCTCCACCGTCGCATCACTCAGCCTGCTGAGCATCTGGGCGACGTCCTCTGCCTGCCGCCGAGAACGACCCTGCTCGCCGCCGAGAACGAGGTTGGTGCCGTTATCCGCGGGATAAAGGCGCCAAACGCCGTATTGGCCCCGGGGCGGGCGGGGGGGTGGGGGGTCCCGCCACGGGCGGGCCGGCCGGCCCGGCGGTGAGG
>NZ_JAAFAN010000083.1:0-14306 GCF_010287905.1 Cellulosimicrobium composti | reverse complement strand
CGCGGTAACTGCGCGGCGGGCGCGTACCCCGCCCCCGCCCTGGACGCCCCGCGCGGGCGCGCCGGGTGGGGCCCCGCGCGGGGGTGCCGGGGCCCCGGGCGGCGCCCCGGCCCGCCCCGGCGGGGGGGCCCACGAGGCGCGCGTGGAGCTGCATCGCCGAGACGTCGGTGAGCGACGCGACCTGGTCCACCACGACGCGCAGGCGCGCCGCGTCGTCGGCCGCCGCCTCCCAGTCCGCCGCGAACGTCGGCTCGAGCGCGACGGGGGCCCGGTCGGAGAGCACCTCCACGAGGTCGGCGATCACCTCGCGCTGGCGCTGGTAGAGCGGCTCCTGCTCGCGGGGCGCCATGACGTACGCGACGGCGACGCCCTTGAGCACGAGGATCTCCGCGACCGTCTCGTCCGGTACGACGAGCCGCGCGGCGTACCGCGTGAGGGGACCGTCGCCGTACAGGGCCCGCGTCGCGTCCTGCGCGGCGCCCGTGAACCGCCCGATGAGCTGGCTCGTCGCGTCCTTGAGCGCGGCGAGCGCGCGCCGCGACCCGTCGAACCCCGTGACGAGGTGACCGGTCCCCTGGAGGCGGGTGATCCCGGCGTCGAGCTCCGCCTCGTCGTACGCGGTGCCGTACCAGGAGTGCACGGCCCGCACGACGCGCGCCCGCTCCTCGGGGTCGTCGAGGACGGCGAGCTCGATGCGGCCGCCCACCACCGCGTCCTCGACGTCGTGCACCGAGTACGACACGTCGTCCGCGAGGTCCATGACCTGCGCCTCGAGGCACTTGACCTGGCTGGGCGCGCCCGCGCGCAGCCAGTCGAAGACAGGGCGGTCGTCCTCGTAGACGCCGAACTTGTGCGTCGGCCGCCCGTCGGCGCGCAGCGGCGCCTCGCCCGCGCCCCACGGGTACTTGACGCTCGCGTCGAGGCTCGCGCGCGTGAGGTTGAGCCCGTACGAGCGGCCGTCGCCGTCGACGACCTTGGGCTCCAGCCGCGTGAGGAGCCGCAGCGTCTGCGCGTTGCCCTCGAACCCCCCGATGTCCACCGCGAGGTCCGCGAGCGCGCGCTCGCCGTTGTGGCCGAACGGGGGGTGCCCGAGGTCGTGCGCGAGGCACGCGGTGTCGACGACGTCCGGGTCGCACCCGAGCGCCTTGCCGATCTCGCGACCCACCTGCGCGACCTCGAGCGTGTGCGTGAGGCGCGTGCGCACGAAGTCGTCGCTGCCCGGCCCGAGCACCTGCGTCTTGGCGCCGAGTCGGCGCAGCGCGGACGAGTGCACGATGCGCGCCCGGTCGCGCTCGAACGGCGTCCGGGCGCGCGACTTCGGCGACTCCACGAACCACCGCTCGGTGTCGGCGTCCGAGTACGACGCCGTCCCCTCCTCGCCGCGCGCCGGGCGCGGCCCGGTCCCGACGACCGCGGGGTCGAACGCCTCCTGCTCGAACGTCTGCACGGGCCCCAGCGTAACGAGGCCGGTCAGGTCGCGGCGGGAGCCTCGTCGAGCGGGAGGCCGCGGTACACGCCGGTGCGCAGCTCGCGCGCCCACGCGTCCGCGGCGGGCATGCCGACGTCGTACGCCACGGCGATCTCCGCCTCGGCGTCGTAGGGCACGCGCACGTGCTGGACCGCGAACGGCGCCGGGTCGGGCGATCCGGGCACGCCCTCGAGGACCGCGTACACGGGCACGGGCTCGTCGAGCGGGTTGCCGACGCTCCCGGTGTTGACGAGGGTGCGGCCGCGGCGGGTCTCGACGTAGGCGTCGTGGACGTCGCCGTACACCACGACGGTCGGCTCGGGTCCGGGGCCCGTGAGGTCGGTCGCGGCGAACATGCCCGCGAGCTCGGCGGGCGTGTGGTCGAGGTGCACCTTGGTGTGCACCGACGCGGCCGAGGCGTGGAACAGGCGCACGCGCCGCCCGCTGAGGAGCAGGTCGTGGCTGAGCGGGAGGGTGCGGAACCAGTCGCGCTGGTCGGGGCGCAGCTCGTCGCGCCACCACACGTGCTCGGGCGGGCCGTCGTCGGGCGTCGCGGGCAGGAAGTCCTCCCAGTTGCCGCGCACCGTCACCGCGCACAGCTCGCGGCACCGGTCGACGACCGCGCTCCCCCGCGGGCCCTTGCCGACCATGTCGCCGAGGCAGACGAACGTCGTCACGCCGCGCGAGCGGGCGTCGGCGACGACCGCGTCGAGGGCCGAGAGGTTGCCGTGGACGTCCGAGAGGATCGCGAGTCGCTCGACGGTCACGCGGCCGATCCTGTCACACCGCGCGAGGGGTCGTGCCGGACGGCATGCGAGCCGTCGCGGGCGTAGCCTCCCGCCATGGGTGCACCGCACGCGCTCGAGCTCCGGGCCGTCACCGTCGACGGCCTGGTCGAGGTCGTCCCGTACGTCGACGGCCGCTCGCTCGTGGACCTCGTGGGCGGGTTCGAGCGGTCGCGCGGGTACTCCCCCGCGGGCGCGTACGGCGGGCTCGTCCCCGCGTACTTCCGCTACGGCGACGCCGCGCACCAGTGGTACGGGCGCGGGCGGACGCCCGCGGGCGGGCACGCGTGGGTGCTCGCGTGCGACTGCCACGAGGCGGCGTGCTGGCCGTTCGAGGTGACGGTCGACGCCGGCGCGACGACCGTCGCGTGGCGCGACCTCACGCAGCCCTTCCGCCCCGAGTGGGACTACTCGGGGCTCGGTGCGTTCACGTTCGACCGCGCGCAGTACGACGAGGCGGTGCGCCGGGTCGCGCACCTGTTCTCCTGACCCGCAGCGACCCGGCGCGCACGGGCACGGTCAGGGCAGCCGCCACACCCCGACGGCCGGGCCGTCGCCCGCGAGCCGCGCGCCGCCGTCGTGCGGGGCGAGGTCGAGCGTGCCGTGCAGCCGCTCCGCCTCCCCGCGCCCGACGAGCGCGGGGTGCAGCACCACGCCGTCCCACGGGGCCCGTGCGAGCGCGACGAGCACCCTCTCGTCGGGCGTCTCCCGGAGGTAGACGAGGGCGTCGTCGTCGACGTGCACCCAGCGCATCCCGCCGTGGCGCAGCGCGGCCGAGCCGCGCCGCACCGCGATCAGCGCCCGGTACAGGTCGAACGTCGCGCCGTCCCAGCGCCCGGGGCCCCCGCCCGTCGCGCTCGCGTCGTCCCACGGCATCGTCGCGCGCGCGTGCTCGCCGTTGAGGCCCGTGAGGCCCACCTCGTCGCCCGCGAAGATCACCGGGGTGCCCGGGTAGGTGAGCAGCAGCGTCGCGGCGACCTCGACCATCGCGCGCGAGCCGACGATCGAGCGCAGGCGCGGGGTGTCGTGCGAGCCGAGCATGTTCCACTGCGACGCGGTGACCCGCCACGGCAGCACGGCGTCGAACTCGCGCATCGTCTCGACGACGGCGCGCCCGCCGCGCCGGGGCGTGCGGACCGGCAGGCCGAGATAGGGAACCGACGAGTCCGGCGGCGACAGCCACGTCCAGGCCGGGCGCGTGAACGCGGAGTAGTTCATGTTCGCGTGCCAGCCGTCGCCCGCGAGGTCGCCCGACGCGTCGTGGAAGTGCTCCGCGACGAGCGCCGCGTCCGGGTTCACGCCGCGCATCGTCGCGCGCAGGCGCCGCGCGATGTCGTGCGTCCGGTCCTCGGCGCCGTGGCGCCCCGTCATGTTCGCGACGTCGATGCGCCAGCCGTCGATACCGAACGGCTCGCGCAGGTAGCGCCCGACGACGGAGCCCGGCCCGTCGATCATGCGCGCCCCGAGCTCGGCCGAGCCGTAGGACAGCTTCGGCAGCGACGCGTGCTCGAGCCAGCCCACGTACCCGGGCTCGCCGTCAGCCCAGTAGTAGAAGTCGCGCTCCGGCGCGCCCGGGTCCGCGAGCGCCCGCGCGAACCACTCGTGACCCGCGCCCGTGTGGTTCGTCGTGAGGTCGCCCAGGACGCGCAGCCCGCGCGCGTGCGCGGCGCGGATCAGCGACGCGTACGCCGCGTCGCCCCCGAGCAGCGGGTCGACGTGGTCGAACGTGCTCGCGTCGTAGCGGTGGTTGGACCTCCCCGGGAAGACCGGCGTGGTGTAGAGGGTCGTGACGCCGAGCGCGACGAGGTGGTCGAGCCGCTCCTCGATCCCGGCGAGGTCGCCCCCGTAGTACTGCGTGCCGACGTCGGGGCCCGCGCCGTGCGGTTCGTCGTCCCACGCCGCGGGGACGGCCCACTCTGGGAGCGGGCGCCCGTCGGCCCCGGCCGAGCGCGCGAACCGGTCCGGGAAGACCTGGTAGACGACGCCGTCGCGCATCCACGCGGGCGCGCCGTCGTGCACGGTGAGCCGGAAGTCGGCCGCGTCGGGCACGTCGCGGTCCCACGTGCCGCGCCCGTTGAGCCAGCGGTACCCGGCGTCGCCCTCGTCGAGGAAGAACCGGTAGGACGTCACCGGGTTGTGCACGAGCACCTCGGCGACGTACCAGTCCTCGTGCTCGTCCGACCGGTCGAGGCGTGCGGGCGCGAGCCGGGGCTCGCCGTCGCGCACGGTGCGCAGCCAGACGTCGCGCACGCCGGCCGCGCGCGGCACGCGCACGCGGACCGGGACGGTGTCCCCGAGGGCGGGCACGCCCTCGGGGACGTACAGCGCGGACCCGTCGTGGTGCGGGGCGGGGGTGACGACGCCGCGCACGCGGTCAGCCCTTCACGGACCCGGCGGTGAGCCCGCCGACGATGTACTTCTGCAGGTAGAGGAAGAGCGCGAGCACCGGCAGCGCGGAGATCACGGCGCCGGCCGTGAAGAGGCCCCAGTTCGCCTCCTTGAGGGAGGACACCCATCCGTACAGCCCCACGGCGAGGGTCCAGTTGCGCTCGGAGGACAGGACGATGCGCGCGATGATGAACTCGCCGAACGTGCTGATGAACGACAGCAGCGCGACGACCGCGAGGATCGGCGCCACGAGGCGCAGGATGATCGTCCAGTAGATCTGGGCGTGCGTCGCGCCGTCGATCTTGGCGGCCTCGTCGAGCTCGCGCGGGACCGTGTTGAAGAACCCGTACATGAGGAACGTGTTCACGCCGAGCGCCCCGCCGAGGTAGACCGCGATGAGCGCGAGCTTGCTGTTCAGCCCGAGGACCGGCACGACGTTGCCCAGCCCGATGAGCAGCAGGAAGATCGCGACGAACGCGAGCATCTGGGGGAACATCTGCACGATGAGCAGCGACGTGAGCCCGACCCGCCGGCCGGCGAAGCGGAACCGCGAGAACGCGTACGCGGCCGCCGCGCCCATGAGCACGGTGCCCACGGAGGTCGCGATCGCGACCTCGAGCGTGTTGAGCATCCACGTCCAGAACATCGTGGTGCCGAGCTCGGCGTAGTTCGCGGCGCTCACGTCGGCGAACAGGGTGTTCGAGCCGGTGAGGGTCCCGTTCTCGGAGAGCGACGCCGAGAGCACGTAGACCAGCGGGAACGCCGCGTAGAGGACGGCCACGACGCCGACGACGTGCCGCCAGCCGAGCTCGGTGAACCAGCGACCCGGCTTCATGCGGCGCTGGGCGACGGACGCGGGACGCCCGCCCACGACGGGGGGTACCTGGGTGGTCGTCATCTCAGCTGATCTCCTCGAACTTGCGCGTGCTGCGGAAGGCGACGGCCGAGATCGTCCCGACGATGACGAAGATGACGATCGACAGCGCGCTCGCGAGACCGAAGTCCTTCTGGGCCGACCCGTCGATGCCCGAGATCGAGTAGACCATCGAGATGAGGATGTCCGTGTGCCCGAGCGGCACCGACGCGTCGGCGAAGCGCGGGCCTCCCCCGGTGAGCATGTAGATGAGCGTGAAGTTGTTGAAGTTGAAGGCGAACGACGAGATGAGCAGCGGAGCGGTCGCGATGAGCAGCAGCGGCAGCGTGATCGCGCGCCACGTGCGCCACCGCCCGGCGCCGTCGATCTTCGCCGCCTCCATGACGTCCGACGGCAGCGACTGCAGCGCTCCCGTGCAGATGAGGAACATGTACGGGAAGCCGAGCCAGAGGTTGACGCCGATCACCGAGAGCTTCGCGAGCCACGGGTCGGTGAGCCACGGGATGTGCGCGCCGCCCAGCAGGACGTCGTTGACGAAGCCGAAGCGCGTGTTGAGCAGGCCGGACCACAGCAGTGCCGCGAGGAACCCCGGGATCGCGTAGGGCAGGATCACGAGCGTGCGGTAGATCTTGCGTCCGCGCAGACGCGTGTCGTTGAAGACGATCGCGAGGAACAGGCCGAGCAGGAACGTCGTGACGACCGAGGCGACGGCGAAGGCGAACGTCCAGACGAGGATCTTGACGAACGGCTGCGCGTAGCGGGCATCGGAGAACGCCGTCACGAAGTTGTCGAGGCCCACCGGCACGCGCCACCCGACCGCGAGCGTCGAGCCGTCGGGGGCCTCGAACTGGCCCTCGTCGTTCGGGGTGTACACCGTCCCGGTCGTCGTGTCCGTCATGGTGTCCGCCGCGGCGTCCCACTCGAGCGCCGACGTGTAGACGTAGCCCGTGCGCGCGTCGGTCGTGCGGATCGAGCCGTCCTCCGGGTCGTCGGAGACCGGGACGCGGAGCTCGGTCACCTCGGCCTGCCGCTGGAGCACCTGGTCGCGCGGCAGGACCGTGAAGCCGGGGACCGCGGTCGCGCGGCCGTCGTCGACCGTCGCGCCGTCGACGACCTCCAGCGGCCGCTCCGCGGTGCCGACCTCGACGTCACCGTCCGCGGTGACGACCGCGAAGCCGAGCGCGCCGCCGTCCTCGACCACCGTGAGAGGCGACGACGGCGAGCCCTCGACGCGGCGCTCGTTCTGGACGAGGAGCGCGTTGACCGCCTGCTCCTTCGTCGCGTTGTGCCCCGTGCCGTAGTTCGTGAACGCGACGTACCCGGTGTAGGCGACGACGAAGATCTGGTAGACGAGGAGGAAGATCAGGCCCGGCAGGATGTACTTGAGCGGCAGCGCGCGCCGGGAGAAGTACACCCAGTTCGCCGCCGCGAGCATCGCGAGCGTCGCCACGAGGATCCCGTACGAGCCCTCGGTCCACGCGGACCACACCACGTAGACGCCGAGCGCGTCGACGACGGCCATGAGCGCGAGCTTGACGAAGAACCCCGGGCTGAAGTCGCGCGCGTGGGACGAGTCCGCGGCGCGCAGGCGGCGGTCGCCGCGCGGGGGCGGGCCGTCGGCTCCGGGGGTGCCGGCGCGCTCGTCGTCGGCGGTGGTCACAGGGGCAGACATCGTGGTCCTTCCGGGGTCGTCGGACGCGGCTCGTGTCGGGGCGAGGCGTCGTCGTGCTGCGTCACGGCCTGCGGGCCGGAGGTGGCGCCGGCCGTCGCGGCGCGCACCGGGTGCGCGCCGCGACGGCCGTCGGACCCGGATCAGGACTCGATCGCGCCCTGGATGTCCGAGACCATCTTGTCCCAGGTGGCGACGGGGTCGGCACCGCTGACGATCGCGGCCTCGGTGACGCCCCAGAAGCTCCACACAGCGGCCATCTCGGGGATCGACGGCATCGGCACGGCCTCGGCGCCCACCGCGCGGAAGCCCGCGACGATCGGGTCGTCGGCGGCGGCCGCGTCGGCGGCGGAGATCAGCGCCGGCGGACGGTGGCCCGCCTCGTACAGCGCGAGCTGGGCCTCCTCGGTGGAGAGGAAGTTCACGAGGAAGTCGTTCGCGACGATCGCGTTGTCGCTCTCGGCGCTGAGGTAGAAGCCCTGGACGCCGACGAACGGCTGCGCCGGCTGACCGCCCGCGCTCGGGATCGGGTCGATCGACAGGTCGAGACCCTCGAACGACTCGATCATCCACGGCCCGCCGACGATGAACGGCGACTGCCCGTTCTTGAACGCCTCGACGGCGATGTCGTACGTCGTGTCCTGGCTGAGCACGCCGGCCGCGCCCTGCGCGCCGAGCCACTGCGCGAACGACTGGCCCTCGGGGCCGCCCATCGCGAGCTCGGACGTGTAGGAGCCGTCCTCGTTCTGCGTGAAGACGGGCGCGCCGAACGACGTCTGGAACGGGTAGTGCGTGTACGGGTCGCCCTTGTCGCCGTCGGACTGCACGAGGATCGGGAACTCGGTGCCCGCCGCCTGGCCCGCGGCCACGGCGTCGTCCCACGTGGCCGGCGCCTCGGGCGCGAGCGCGGTGTTGCGGATGAGGGCGATGTTCTCGATCGCGTAGGGCAGGCCGTAGACCTGGCCGTCCTGCGTGAACGCCTCGATGGAGACGTCCTCGAAGTCCGCCGCGGTGTCGCCGAGCTCGAGCGGGGCCACGACGCCGTTCGTCGTGAGCTCGCCGAGCCAGTCGTGCGCGCCGACGGTGATGTCCGGGCCCTCGCCCGTGGGGACCTGCGCGAGGAAGTCCGCGCGGATGTCCTCGAAGTTCTTGAGGACGACCTCGACGGTGGTGCCCGTCTCGGCCTCGAAGGACTCGGCCGCGGCGGTCACGGCGTCCTGGCGGGTCTCGTCGACCCAGACGGTGAGCGAGCCGCCGGCGGAGGTCTCCTCGGCGCTCGGCTCGTCGGTGGTGGCGTCGCCCGAGCCGCCGGACGAGCAGGCGGCCAGCGCCAGCGTCGTGGTCAGCGCGGCGGCAAGAAGGATGCTCCGTCGCATCAGTGGTCACTCCCAGCGTGTTGCAGTGCGGTGGTGGCCGACGTCGGCTCGCACCGTCCGTGGCCCTGATGCGACGACGGTAGAGCGCGAGGTGGCACGCGTGCAAGTCGTTGCGGTAACTTTCATGCAACGCTTTGCAGGGCGCCGTCCGGCGCCAACCACCTCCCCCGGCCGACGGGTCCGCGCGTCTCCCCAGGAGATCCGCGGCTCGCCGACCGGACGACCAGGACGAGGAGGTCCGGTGTCCCCTACGCTTCCCCATGTGCGCACCCGTCTCAGCGATCTCGCCGCCCAGGCCGGCGTCTCCACCGCGACGGTCTCGCGCGTGCTCAACGGGAAGCCCGGCGTCGCGAGCGAGACCCGCCAGGCGGTCCTCGCCGCGCTCGACGTGCTGGGCTACGAGCGCCCCTCGACGCTGCGCACACGCTCGGCGGGCCTCGTCGGACTCGTCGTCCCGGAGCTGACCAACCCCGTCTTCCCGGCGTTCGCCCAGACGATCGAGACGCTGCTGTCCGAGCACGGGTACACGCCCCTGCTGTGCACCCAGTCGCCCGGCGGCACGACCGAGGACGACTACGTCGACATGCTCATGGACCACGCGGTCGACGGCATCGTCTTCGTCTCCGGCCTCCACGCCGACACCCAGGCGAGCCACGAGCGCTACGAGCGGCTGCGCAGCCGCGGCATCCCGATCGTGCTCGTCAACGGCTTCGCCGAGGGCATCGACGCGCCGTTCGTCTCGCCCGACGACGTCGCGAGCGTCGAGCTCTCGGTCCGCCACCTCGTCTCGCTGGGCCACCGCAGCATCGGCCTCGCGATCGGGCCCGACCGCTTCGTCCCCGCGCGCCGCAAGCTCGCGAGCTTCACCGACTCGCTGGTCCGGCACGGCCTCGTGGCGGACGCGGACGCGGCGGCCGAGCACGTCGTCGTGACGCTGTACACGGTCGAGGGCGGCCAGGCCGCGGGCGGCGAGCTCATCGACTCGGGGCACACCGCGATCGTCTGCGGCTCCGACCTCATGGCGCTCGGCGCGATCCGGGCGGCCCGCTCGCGCGGCCTGCGCGTGCCGCAGGACGTGTCCGTCGTCGGCTACGACGACTCGCCGCTCATCGCGTTCACCGACCCGCCGCTCACCACGGTCCGGCAGCCGGTGAGCGCGATGGCGCACGCCGCGGTGAGCGCGCTGCTCACCGAGATCGCGGGCGAGCGCGCCCCGCGCACCGAGCTGCTGTTCCAGCCCGAGCTCATCGTCCGGGACTCGACGGGTGCCGCGCCGGCACCGGTCGCGGACGACGCCGCGGCACCCCTCGCCCCCACGGGCGCCCCCACCGCCTGACGCGACCGCACGCCGTCGCGGGCCCGCGCGACGGCGGTCTCGCCGACACCCCACCGCAAGCGCTTACACTCGACAGGGACGGGGTCCGGCCCCGCGCGACCTGCCGAGCGCAGCACCCGAAGAAGATCCCTGACACCACGCACGTGAGGACCGACTGCTCGATGACTCGTATCGATTCGACGACCGCCACGGCCACCGCCCCGGCCCCCCTCAGCACCGGGGCGCTCGTGCACGCCGGCCCCGGCGAGGCGCCCGAGTGGTGGCGCGACGCGGTGATCTACCAGGTGTACCCGCGCTCGTTCGCGGACGGCGACGGCGACGGCGTCGGCGACCTGCCCGGCGTCACGTCCAAGCTCGACCACCTGGCCGAGCTCGGCGTCGACGCCGTGTGGCTCAGCCCGTTCTACCGCTCGCCGCAGAAGGACGCCGGGTACGACGTCGCCGACTACCGCGACGTCGACCCGCTGTTCGGCACGCTCGCCGACTTCGACGAGCTGCTCGCGCAGGCGCACGCACGCGGCGTCCGCGTCGTCGTCGACCTCGTCCCGAACCACACGTCCGACCAGCACGCGTGGTTCCAGGCCGCGCTCGCCGCGCCCGAGGGCTCGCCCGAGCGCGCGCGCTACGTCTTCCGCGACGGCAAGGGCGAGCGCGGCGAGCTCCCGCCGAACAACTGGCAGTCGATCTTCGGCGGCCCCGCGTGGACCCGCGTCACCGCGGGCGCCGGCGCCCGCCCGGTCACCGGCGCCGAGGGCGAGACCCCCGGCCAGTGGTACCTGCACCTGTTCGACTCCTCCCAGCCCGACCTCGACTGGACCAACCCCGAGGTGCGCGAGGAGTTCGAGCAGGTCCTGCGGTTCTGGCTCGACAAGGGCGTGGACGGGTTCCGCGTCGACGTCGCGCACGGCATGGTCAAGGCCGACGGCCTGCCCGACTGGGACGGCACCGTGTCCATGGTGGAGGGCACCGCCGACGACGAGACCGACCCGGGCGCGCCCGAGGACGGGTCGACGGGCGCCGGGAACTCCGGCCCGATGTTCGACCAGGACGGCGTGCACGAGATCTACCGGTCCTGGCACCGCGTCCTCGCCGAGTACGACGGCGACCGCGCGCTCGTGGCCGAGGCCTGGGTCGAGCCGCTCTCGCGCCTCGCGCGGTACGTCCGCCCGGACGAGATGCACCAGGCCTTCAACTTCTCGTTCCTCACGACCGCGTGGTCGGCGGCACCGCTGCGCACGGTGATCGCCGCGTCGCTGCGCGCGAACGACGAGGTCGGCGCCCCCACCACGTGGGTCCTGTCCAACCACGACGTCGTGCGGCACGCGTCGCGCCTCGGTCTCGCCGACCCCGGCCTGCGCCCGAACGGCATCTTCGCGCACGACCCGCAGCCCGACGAGGAGCTCGGCCTGCGCCGGGCGCGCGCCGCGACGCTGCTCATGCTCGGCCTGCCCGGGTCGTCGTACCTGTACCAGGGCGAGGAGCTCGGCCTGCCGGAGCACACGGCCCTGCCCGACGACGTCCGCGAGGACCCGGCGTTCTTCCGCACCCAGGGCGCCGAGGCCGGCCGCGACGGCTGCCGCGTGCCGCTCCCCTGGCACGCGGACGCCCCCGGGTACGGGTTCGGGCCGACCGGCCGGACGTGGCTGCCCCAGCCCGAGTCGTACGCGCGCTACGCCGCCGACGCGCAGCGCGGCGTCGAGGGCTCGACGTACGAGACGTACCGCGCCGCGCTCGCGACGCGCCGCGCCGAGCGTCTGGGCTCCGGCACGCTCGCGTGGGTCGAGGACTACAGCGACTCGGCCGACGTCGTCGCGTTCCGCAACCGCGACGTCGTCGTGCTCGCGAACCTCGGCACCGAGCCGGTCGTGCTCCCGCGCGGTGTCGAGGTGCTCGTCGCGTCGGGCCCGGTCCTCACGGACCGCTCAGCCGTCCCGCAGTCGCGCGTCCCGTCCGACACGACGGTCTGGCTCCGCGCGCTCTGACGCCGAGCGCCGCTCACGACGACGGCCGGGGTCCGCGAGGGCCCCGGCCGCCCTCATGCCCGCAGGCCGGACTCGAACGCGGCGCGGACCACCTGGGCGGCGAACGCCGCGTCGTCGACGTAGGCGGACGCAGAGCACACGACGACTCCCGGGGCGGCGACGCGCCACCACGGTCCGGCGACCGCGACCACGAGCACGGCGCCACGCACGTCACCGGTCCCGACGCCGTGCGAGCGGGCCACGTCCGCGGCGAGCGCGCGACGGTCGTCCGCCGCCTCCCGCCGGTGCAGCGCCATCGCGCGGCCCGCCTCGCGCGCCGCGAGGGTGCGGTGCGCCTCGGGGAACAGGCGTGCGACGGCGTCGCGCAGCACGCGCACGTCGCCCAGCGCCGAGAACGCGGGCGGTGCGCCGACGCCGTCCCGCGCGACGGACCGGGCGCGGACCCAGCCGAGGAACGCATCCTCCCCGGACGGAGGCTCCTCCGTCCGGCCGGCGGCCTCGAACGCGAGGGCGCTGCACCACCAGCCGTACCATCGCGACGCCGCGGCGTCGCGCTCGCCCGCCGGGACCAGCGCCGACCGGTCCGGAGTTCCCGGCTCGCAGCGCGGCGGCACGTCGTCGGACGGGACGACGAGCCTCAGCGCGTCGCGGACCCACAGCAGCAGGTCGAGGTCCCCGCCGTCCGACACCGACAGCCGCCACGACGGCCGCCCCTCGAACCGCACCGCAGCCCCCCGTCTCGTCGTCGTCCGACCGGCGTCAGCCGCCCGAGACGCTCAGCTCGGCCTCGCGCAGCCTCTCCTCGTGCTCGGCGTCGAGCTCTCGCGAGTCGAGCCAGCCGTACGGCAGGTGCGGCGTCTTGGGCGAGCCGGCGCGCCCGCGCTGACCCTCGGCGGCCTCGCCCGGGTAGGGCGCGTCCTGGTCGAGCGCGTCGAGCAGGTCGCGCAGCTCCGCGAGGGTCGAGACCATCGCGAGCGCGCGGCGCGCGTCCCCGCCGACCGCGTAGCCCTTGAGGTACCAGGCCATGTGCTTGCGCAGGTCGCGCATGCCCTTGCCCTCGTCGCCGTCGAAGTACTCGATCATGAGCTCGCCGTGCCGGTAGATCGTGGTCGCGACCTCGCGCAGCCCGGGACGCACGCGCTCGGGACGGCCCGCGAACGCGGCCGCGAGATCGGCGAAGAGCCACGGTCGGCCCTGGCAGCCGCGCCCGACGACGACGCCGTCGCAGCCCGTCTCGCGCACCATGCGGACGGCGTCCTCGGCCGACCAGATGTCGCCGTTGCCGAGCACGGGCACGCTCGTGACGGTCTCCTTGAGGCGGGCGATCGCGGACCAGTCGGCGGTCCCCGAGTAGTGCTCGGCGGCCGTGCGCGCGTGCAGCGCGACGGCCGCGACGCCCAGGTCCTCGGCGATGCGGCCCGCCTCGAGGTAGGTGAGGTGGTCGTCGTCGATGCCCTTGCGCATCTTCACGGTGACGGGCACGCCGTACGGGCGGGCGGCCTCGACGGCGCCGCGCACGATCGCGGTGAAGAGGTCGCGCTTCCAGGGCAGGGCCGCTCCCCCGCCCTTGCGCGTGACCTTCGGCACGGGGCAGCCGAAGTTGAGGTCGACGTGGTCGGCGCGGTCCTCGGCGACGATGATGCGCACGGCCTCGCGCACGGTCACGGGGTCCACGCCGTACACCTGGGCGGAGCGCGGCGTCTCGTCCGCGCCGAACGTCACGATGCGCAGCGCCTCGGGGTTGCGTTCGACGAGCGCGCGGCTCGTCACCATCTCCGCCACGTACAGGCCCGGGTCGTCGCCGCCGCTCGCGCCGGCCTCGCGGCACAGGGTGCGGAAGGCGCGGTTCGTCACGCCCGCCATGGGGGCGAGCACGACCGGGGTCTCGACGACGATCGGGCCGATCCGCAGCGGCCCGAGGACCGGGCCGGTGCCGGGGGCGGCGCCGTCGGCCGCCGGGCTGAGTGCAGGAGCGGGTGCAGTCACGCGCTCCATTGTCCCATCCGGTCACGC
The DNA here is from genome assembly GCF_010287905.1 of Cellulosimicrobium composti. NCBI lineage: Bacteria > Bacillati > Actinomycetota > Actinomycetes > Micrococcales > Promicromonosporaceae > Cellulosimicrobium > Cellulosimicrobium composti. Next base: position 415 of record NZ_JAAFAN010000083.1, on the reverse strand, counting down.
CAGCACCGGAGCCCGTTCGACGAGCGAGCGAAGAGAAGTCGTGGCACGGTGGTGACGTCCGGGCAATCCAGGCCGGACATGGACGAAAGGGACGACATGCCTCTCTGGCTCATCCTGGTCATCGTCGGCGCCGTGCTGCTCATCCTCGGCGTCGCCATCGAGGCCGCGAAGGTCCTCATCTGGATCGGCATCATCGTGCTGGTCGTGAGCCTCGTGATCGGCCTGCTCAACCGAGCGAAGGGCGCGGCTCGTTAGCGCGAGGCCGTAGGGGGCGACGCGTCCCGACGAGACGCGACGAAGGGGCGGGGCCGCGGGTGAGGGCCCCCCCCGTGAGTGCGCCCGGCCCCGGCCCCCCCGCCGCGCGCGGGACCGCAGGCGCCGCGCCGGTGGGCGGCGGGGTTCAGGGGGGCCTTGT
>NZ_JAAFAN010000082.1:0-15913 GCF_010287905.1 Cellulosimicrobium composti | reverse complement strand
AGCGCGTGCCGGTCGGCGCCGAGCGTCGCGACGACCCGGTCGCGGGCGGCCCCGCGCCCCGGCGGGCGGGGGGGGGGGGGCGCGGGGGGGGCCCCCCGACCGACGCGCCGCGGGGCCCCCCGGGCCGGGGCGCGCCCCCCGGGGGGGGCCCACGCCCGGCGTCCGCGGCGGCCCCGGTCTGCATGGACCCATCATGCGTGAGCGGGCCACCGGACCGTGCGGTCCGTGCGATCTTGGTCACGATCGGGGCCCGGAAGTGGAGCGGCCCGAGAAGCGGTTGTTTCAATAGGCAACTGTCTGCGGCCGTCGAGCCGCACCCTCCCTTCCTCGCGACGGCGCGCCCGTCTCACCCCTGATTGCGTCCTGTGCCTCTCCCTGCCCTGCTGTCCCGTCCTGCCCGCACGACCCCCGACCGCTCGCCGTGGCGCGCGCTGCGTCACCGCTCGATGCGCTGGTGGTCGGGTGCCAACCTCGTCTCCAACGTCGGCGCCTGGATGCAGCTCACCGTCCAGAACCTGCTCGTCCTCGAGCTCACCGGGTCCGCCGCTCTCACCGGGCTGTCCCTCGCGGTGCAGTCGGCGCCGGCGCTGCTGCTCGGCGTCGCGGGCGGCGCCGTCGTGGACCGGTGGCCGCGCAAGCTCACGGCCGCGGTCAGCCAGGCGGTGCTCGGCGTCGTCGCGCTCACGACCGCGGGGCTCGTCGCGCTGGACCTGCTCAGCCTCCCGGTGCTCCTCGTCCTGTCCGCCGTGACGGGCCTCGTCGCCACGGTCGACGGACCGGCCACGGCGCTCCTCGGCAACGATCTCGTGCCCGTCGAGGACGTCCCGTCGGCCATCGGGATCGGGTCGGTCGTGCACAGCGCGGGCCGCCTCGTCGGGGTCGCCGTCGCGGGCGGCGCGGTCGCCGTCGCCGGGCCCGCGGTCGCGTACCTCGCGAACGGGGTGTCGCTGCTCGCCGTCGCGCTCGTCGTCCCGTTCCTCGTCCTGCACCCCGACGCCGGGAGCGCCGCGCCGCGGCCCGCCGAGGCCACGTCGGCCGGTCGGGACACCGCCTCCGCCCCTGTCGAACCTCGGCCCGCGGCGGCGCGCGCGGCGCGGGACGCGGCGACGGACGGGCGGACCGACGGCGGCGGCCTGCGCTACGTCCTCGGCCGCCCCCGGCTCGTCGCACTCCTCGGCGTGACGGCCGTGAGCGCGGTCCTCGGCCGCAACTACACCCTCACCCTCGCGGTCCTGGTCACCGGGGCGCTCGCCGGCGGCCCGCAGGAGTTCGGCACGGTGTCGACCGTGCTGGCCGTGGGCGGGATCGTCGGCGCGGTCCTCGCCGGCCGGCTGCGGCGCCCGACCGTGCGTCTCGTCGGCGTCCTCGCTGCCGCGGGCGCGCTCCTGCAGGTCGTGGCCGGGCTCGCGCCGACGCTCGCCGTCCTCCTGCTCGTGGTCGGCCCGATGGCCGTGGTCGAGTCGGTCTCCGACACGGCGGGGACCACGGTGCTCCAGACCGACCCGCCGCCGCACATGCGTGGGCGCGTCCTCGGCGTCTGGCGCAGCGCGAGCACCGCGTGGGGTCTCGCCGGGCCGCCCCTGCTCGGCCTGCTCATGGAGGTCCTCGGCCCGCGGGGCGCGCTCGTCGTGGGCGGCGCCGTCGTCGTGGTGGCCGTGGGCGCGGGATGGCTGCGGCACCACCTGCTCGCGCGGCGGAGCGCCCGCCCGGCGGGGCGGGCGCCCGGCGTCCCGGCCCCCGCTGCCTCGGTTCTCGGGCCAGACGCACCCGCGACGCCGTCGGCCGTGCGCGCCGGAGAGGCACCGCTGCCCGCGTTCGCCGACACGGCGCCGCTGCCCGTGCCCGTGCCTGCGCTCGTGGGCGCCGGCGAGCCCCTCGTGCCGGAGCACGCCGTGGCGTCGGCGCGGGAGGAGGAGCGGGTCCTGACCCCCGCCTGAGGCGCTGTCCCTCGGGCGCGCACGGGCCCGCCGCCGTGACGGCGCCCCCGCGCCGCCACGCCCCGCGGAGCCTCCGGCCGGCAGAGCGTCGTGCATCTCGCCCCTGCTGGCTCCCGCACACCCCTTGCGCGAGCATCCTCGGACGAATACTCTGAGCAAAGTATTCGGAGGTGAGTGATGTCCCGTCGACCCGTGTCGAACCCGCTGGCGCTCGCAGTGCTCGCGTGCCTCGCCGAGCGCCCCATGTACCCGTACGAGATCACGACGACCCTGCGCGAGCGGGGCAAGGACGACAGCATCCGGCTCAACTTCGGCTCGCTGTACTCGGTGATCAAGTCGCTCGAGAAGCACGGGTTCATCACGCCGTCCCATTCCGAGCGCGAGGGCAACCGGCCCGAGCGCGTCGTCTACGAGATCACGGAGGCGGGCAAGGTCGAGGCGGCCGCATGGCTGCGCGAGCTCCTCGCGGTGCCGTCGAAGGAGTACCCGGACGTCGAGGCGGGCCTGTCGCTCATCGCGATGCTCTCGCCCGACGAGGTGGCGGCGCTCCTGCGCGCGCGCCTCGCGTCCCTCGACGCCGAGATCGGCACGCGCGCGAGCGGCCTCGCGGGCGCCGCGGGGGCGGGCCTGCCCGAGATCTTCCTCGTGGAGGCGGACTACCGCCTGGAGATGCTGCGCGCCGAGCGCGTGTGGATCGACCGGTTCGCGGGCCGGCTCGAGCGCGGCGAGGTGGGCGGCCAGGACGGCTGGGCCGAGATGGCCCGCCTGCGTGCCGCCGGGGCGTCGCCCGAGCAGATCGAGGAGGTCCTGCGCCGGCACCTGCCGGCCGAAGCCACCACACCCTGAGCCACCGGCGGCGTCCACCCGGACGTCGCCGGACGAGTGGTGGGCCCGGGGGGGCCACAAACCGGGCCCCCCCCCCCCGTCGTCCCCCGGGGGCGGCCCCCCCGGGCGGGGCCCGGGGGGCCCGAGCCGCGCGCGGGCTCCGGAGCGGCGGCCGCGCCGCGCCCGGCTCAGGCGGGGGCGAGCTCCGCGCGGCGCGGCGGGTTGGCGCCGGCGCGCGAGACGGTGATCGCGGCGACGGCGACGCAGCGCTCGAGCAGCCCGGCGAGCGTCGCGGCGTCGATCGCGCGCAGCGCGTCGCGGCGGTCCGCCCCGAGCAGGCCCGCGTCCCACAGCCCGTCGAGGAGCGCGCCCATGAACGAGTCGCCCGCGCCCACGGTGTCCACGACCTCGACGCGCGGCGCCGTCACGCGCTGCTCGCCGGCGGCGGTGACCGCGACCGCGCCCTCGCCGCCGAGCGTCACGACGACGAGCGCCGGGCCCAGCGCGAGCCAGTCGCGCGCGACCGCGACCGGGTCCGCGCCCGGCACGAGCCACGCGACGTCCTCGTCGCTGACCTTGACGACGTCGGCGAGCGCCACGAGCGCCTCGATCCGGGACCGCGCGTCGGCCGGGTCGCCCATGAGCGCGGGGCGCGCGTTGGGATCGTAGGTGACGGTCGCGGTGTCGCGGGCGGTCGCGACGAGCGCGCGCACGTCCGACGCGCCGGGCTCCAGGACCGCCGCGATCGAGCCCGTGTGCACCGCGAGCGTCCCGGCGTCGGCGGCGGTGCCCGGCGGGACGCGCCACTCGAGGTCGAACTGGTACGTCGCGGCGCCGTGGGCGTCGAGGTGCGCGGTCGCGACGCTCGTGCGGTCGGCGCCGGTGCTGCCGGGCGCGAGCGTCACGGCGGAGTCGTCGAGCCAGGCCCGCACCGCGGCGCCGTGCGCGTCGTCGGCGACCCACGTCGCGAGGCGCGCATCGCGACCGAGCCGGCCCAGGGTCAGCGCGACGTTCGCGAGGCTCCCGCCCGGGTGCTCGTCCACGCTGCCGTCGGCGCGGTGCACGACGTCGATCAGCGCCTCGCCGACCACGAGCACGTGCCCGGGTCGCGCGGTTCCGGTCGGGGCGGGGGTGGTGCTCATCGGTCGTCTCCGGTGGTCTCGTCGGGGGTGTCCGCGCTCACGTCCTGGGCGCGCGCGGCGTCGAGGCGGGCGCGCGCGCCGTCGAGCCACTCCTGGCAGCGCGCGGCGAGCGCCTCGCCGCGCTCCCAGAGCGCGAGCGACGCCTCGAGCGGCTCGCCGCCGGCCTCGAGCCGGGCGACGACCTGCACGAGCTCGTCGCGCGCCTGCTCGTAGGACAGCGTCGACACGTCGGGCGTGACAGCGTTGTCAAAGGAAGTCACGGCAGTATTCAACCCCATCTGTGCGTCGTGGTCGGACCCGTCGTCCGGCCGGTGGACGTCCCGCGGCGCCGCGCGCGGCTCACGAGGTCTCCCCGACCGGGCCGGGAGCGGGAGCGTCGGCGTCGTGCAGCGCGGTCACCGTCGCGTCGAGAGAGCCGTGCGCGAGGCGCACGCGGACCGCGTCGTCGGCCGCGACGTCGGCGGGGGAGCGCACGACGTGGCCGTCCGCGCGCTGCACGACGGCGTAGCCCCGCTCGAGCGTCGACGCCGGGGACAGCGCGCGCACCTGCGCCTCCAGGCGGCCCACGTCGCCCGCGGCGCGCACGAGGTGCGCGTCGAGCGCGCGGCGCGCCCGGTCGCGCAGCGCGCCGACCCGCTCCGCGCGGTCGGCGAGCATGCCGTGCGGCGCGGCGAGCACGGGCCGGGACCGCAGGGCGTCGAGGCCCGCCTGCTCGCGCGCGACGGTCCCCGCGATCGCCGCGCGCAGGCGCTGCCGGCTCTGGGCCACCCGCGCGCGCTCCTCGGCGACGTCCGGCACGACGCGCTTCGCGGCGGCCGTCGGCGTCGAGGCGCGGACGTCGGCCACGAGGTCGAGCAGCGGGCTGTCCGTCTCGTGGCCGATCGCGCTGACGAGCGGCGTGCGGCACGCGGCGGCCACCCGCACCAGCGCCTCGTTGGAGAACGGGAGGAGGTCCTCCACGGCGCCGCCGCCGCGTGCGACGACGATCACCTCGACGTCCGGGTCCGCGTCGAGCGCGCGGATCGCGTCGCTCACCTGCTGGACCGCGTGCGCCCCCTGGACGGCGACCTCGCGGATCTCGAACCGGACCCGGGGCCAGCGGGCCCGCGCGTTGACGACGACGTCGTGCTCGGCCTTGGACTCCCGGCCGCACACGAGGCCCACGACCTTCGGCAGGAACGGCAGCGGGCGCTTGCGCTCGGCGGCGAACAGACCCTCGGCGGCGAGCACGCGCTTGAGGTGCTCGATGCGTGCGAGCAGCTCGCCCACCCCGACCGGGCGGATCTCGCGCGCCTGGAGCTGGAGCTGGCCGCGCCGCGTCCAGTACACGGGCTTGGCGTGCACGACGACGTGCGCCCCCTCCTCGAGGGTCGCGCCGCGCAGCACGCGCGTCGCGGCGGACACCGGGAGCGACATGTCGAGGTCCGTGTCGCGCAGCGTGAGGAACGCGGTCGACGTGCCGGGGCGGCGGTTGAGCTGGACGACCTGCCCCTCGACCCACACCGGGGCCATGCGCTCGACGTACTGCTCGATCTTGCGCGCGAGGAGCCGCACGGGCCACGGGTGCTCCGCGCTCGTCTCGAGAGCGCGCGCCGGGAGCGGCCCGCGCTCGGCGGGCCGCACGGGACCGCCCGGGTCGTCGGGCAGCGGGAACGTCGCGGTCACGGGTCCAGCCTGCCCCACCCCACCCACGTCCACCCGCCGCACGCCGGCCGCCGGGGCGGGCTGCCGGTCCCGCCCGCGCTCAGGGGGTCGGCTCCGGGGCGAGGAGGTCGACGGTGACGAGCCGGTAGCCCTCGGCCCGCAGGTCGTCGATGATCCCGGGCACCGCGTCGACGGTCGCGGCGTGGATGTCGTGCATGAGCACGACGCTCCCGGCGCGCGCCCCCTCGACCGTGCGCCGCCTCGTCTCGGCGGCGTCGCGGGTCTTCCAGTCGAGCGTGTCGAGGTTCCAGAGCACGACCTGCAGGCCGGTCCGCGTCGCGACGGACCGCACGCGGTCGTCCACGTCGCCGTACGGCGGGCGCAGGATCGTCGGGGTCGTGCCCGACGCGCGCGCGATCGCGTCCTGCGTGCGCTCGAGCTCGTCGCGCACGGCGTCGTCGTCGAGCGTCGTGAGCTGCGGGTGGTCCCACGTGTGGTTGGCGAGCAGGTGCCCGGCCGCGGCGGTGTCGCGCACGACCTCGGGCCGCTTCTCGACGTTCTCGCCCACGAGGAAGAACGTCGCCGTGACGTGCTTCTCGGCGAGGATCTCCAGGAGGCGCGGCGTCTGCGTGCCGGGCCCGTCGTCGAACGTCAGGGCGACGCACCGCTCGACCGCGCAGTCGACGCCCGTGGCCCGGGCCGCGTCGCGGCGCTGCTCGAGGAGCAGCGCCAGCCGGTCGGCCCACACCGTCTCGGTCGTGGCGAGCACCGCGTCGTGCGCCGCGACGCTGCGCGCCACGGGGACGCCGCCCACGCCGGCGTCGAGCGCGGCCGTCGCCTCGTCCAGCGCCGCGGACAGCGCCGTGCGCGTGCCCTCGTCCGAGACCAGGCCCGCCGACTCGGTGAGGACCGGCCGGCCCTCCGCGACCGCCGTCTCCAGCGCGTCGAACGCCCACTCCTGCTGCGCGCGGGCGAGGTCGGTGGTCGTCGTCGCGACCGCGGCCGCCGCCGCGTCGAGCGCGTCGGCGGACGGGACCGACCCCGTGACCACCGCGACGTCGCGCGCCGGTCGCGACGCCGGGAAGAAGGGGTTCGGCCGCGTGAGCGCCGCCACCGTCCGCTCCTCGACCGGGTACTCGACGCGCGTCGTGCGCAGGTCGGCGGCGTCGCCCAGGGCCGCGGCGAGCGGGTCGCGCAGCGACGGGTCGTCCACCTGGCCCTCGCTCCCGGACAGCACCGCCGCGCCGACCGTCTCGCCGGCGACCAGCGCGCCGAGCCGCGGCACGTAGCCGGCGACCGCCCGGGCGCGCGCGAGGTCGGCGTCGCGCGTCGCGTCCGCGACCTCCTCCTCGTAGGCGGCGACGGCGTCGAGCCACCGCTCGTGCTCCCACGCCCCGACGGCGAGCACGCCGCCGGCGAGCAGGACGAGCGCCGCCGGGACCGCCCACCACCACGCGCGAGGACGCCGGCGGGGCGACTCCGGCGGCGACGGGGCAGGGCCGGGGGAGTCGGTCATGCTGTCGATCTTGCGTGGCGCGGCGAGGCTCGGCGACCCGGCGCGCGCGGGGTCCCGGGTGAAGTCGCGCGACGTGCGGAGGGAGTGTGGACCCCGCGCGCACGGGGCGTGACGACGCCGCGACCAGGCCGTGCGTGACCGGCCTCACCGGGGTCGGCGGGCGGGTGCTCGCCTAGACTCGGGGGCGTGACCGCTCACCCTGCCGGCCCGTCCGTGCGCCCGTCCGACCGCCCCGCCGCGACCCCGGCCGGCGAGGCGCCCCGCAAGCGCGTCCTGCTCGCGGCGCCGCGCGGCTACTGCGCGGGCGTGGACCGCGCCGTCGTCGCCGTCGAGAAGGCGCTCGAGCACTACGGCGCCCCGGTGTACGTGCGCAAGGAGATCGTGCACAACAAGTTCGTCGTCGAGACGCTCAGCGAGCGCGGCGCGGTCTTCGTCGACGAGACGGACGAGGTCCCCGAGGGCGCGCGCGTCGTGTTCTCCGCCCACGGCGTCTCGCCGGCGGTCAAGGCCGCCGCGGCGGCGCGCAACCTCGACACGATCGACGCCACGTGCCCGCTCGTGACGAAGGTGCACAAGGAGGCCGTCCGCTTCGCCAAGGACGACTACGACATCCTCCTCATCGGCCACACCGGGCACGAGGAGGTCGAGGGCACCGCGGGCGAGGCCCCGGACCACGTCCAGGTCGTCGACTCCCCGGACCACGTCGACGACGTCGTCGTGCGCGACCCCGACAAGGTCGTGTGGATCTCGCAGACCACGCTGTCGGTGGACGAGACGATGGAGACCGTGCGGCGCCTGCGCGAGCGGTTCCCGACCCTCCAGGACCCGCCGAGCGACGACATCTGCTACGCGACGCAGAACCGCCAGGTCGCGGTGAAGAAGCTCGCGCCGCAGGCCGACGTCGTCATCGTCGTGGGGTCCGCGAACTCGTCGAACTCGGTGCGCCTCGTCGAGGTCGCGCTCCAGGCCGGGGCCGGGGCGTCGTACCGCGTCGACCGCGCGAAGGAGATCGACCCCGCGTGGCTCGACGGCGCGACGACCGTCGGCGTGACGTCCGGCGCGTCGGTGCCCGAGATCCTCGTCGAGGACGTCGTCGCCTACCTCGCGGAGCGCGGGTTCGGCGAGGTCGAGGAGGTGCGCACCGCGACGGAGGACCTCATGTTCTCGCTGCCGCGCGAGCTGCGCGCCGACCTCAAGGCCTCCGGCTCCGAGGGCGGCCGTCCCGCCCGCGGGGGCCGCACCGCCCTGTCGGTCCAGCCCGTCTGACGGGTTCGGCCCCAGCCCGGAGCGACAGGGAGGCGCCCGCCGCTCAGGCGCTCGCGCCGCCCGCCGCGCCGCCCTCGCGGGGCTCGGCCCGCTCGTCGATCGCCACGACCGACTCGTTGACCGACGCCAGGAGCTCGGGCGCGCTGATCGCGCTGAGCCGCGGGTTCACCGTGGCCGGGCTCGCGAGCTCGTCGTCCACGACGTGCAGGTCGGCGAACCGGCGCGCGCTGACGAGGACGCGCGTCTCGAGCGAGCCCACCGTACGGTTGTAGGCGTCCGAGGCGTTCTGGAGCTGCCGCCCGAGCTTCGCGAGGTGCGACCCCATGACGGCCAGGCGCCCGTGGAGCTCCTTGCCGAGCGTGAGCACCTGCTGGGCGTTCGTGGCCAGCGCGTCCTGGCGCCACGCGTAGGCGATCGTGCGCAGCATCGCGACCATCGTCATGGGCGTCGCGATCACGACGTTCTTCGACACGGCGTGCTCCAGCAGCGACGGGTCCTGCTCGACGGCGGCCGAGAGGAACGCCTCGGCGGGCACGAACATCACGACGAACTCCGGCGCGGGGGCGAACTGGTCCCAGTAGCGCTTCGCGCCGAGGTCGTCGACGTGCTTGCGCATGTGCCGGGCGTGCGCCGCGAGCCGGTCCGCGCGCACGGCCGGGTCGGTCGCGCCCTGCGCGTCGAGGTAGCCGAGGAAGGCGACCTTGGCGTCGACGACGACCTGCTTGCCCCCCGCGAGCCGCACCACCATGTCCGGGCGGAGCGCGCCGTCGTCGGTCGAGACCTGGTCCTGCTCCACGAAGTCGACGTGGGGGAGCATGCCCGCGGCCTCGACCACGCGCCGCAGCTGGAGCTCGCCCCACGCGCCCCGCACCTGCGACGAGCGCAGGGCCGTGACGAGCTGCGACGTCTCGGCGCGCAGCAGCTCCGAGGCGTCGCGCACCCCGCGCACCTGCTCCGCGAGGCTGCCGTGCGCGGCGAGCCGCGCGCGCTCGGCCTCGGCGACCTCGGCGCGCACCTTCTCGAGCGCCCCCGCGAGCGGCTCGACGAGGTGGCGCACGGCCTCCTCGCGGCGCGCGAGCTCGGCCGCGCCCTGCTCCTGGCTGCGGCGCAGGCGCTCCTCCGCCTGCACGAGGAACTGCTCCGTCCCCGCGGCCAGCACCTTGCGCGACAGCGCCTCGAACTGGGCCTCGAGGCGACGGTGGTCGCCCTGGATCTCCTCGACGCGGCGGTCCGCGGCGGCGCGGAGCTCGGCGAGCTGCTGCTCGTGGGTCGCGCGCGCGAGGTCGAGCCGCTCGTCCGCGCTGCGCTGCGCCGCGCCGAGCTGGCGCGCGAAGCCCTCGCGCTCGGCCTCGAGCCGCTCGGCGAGGCCCGCGGCCCGCGCCGCCTCCTGCTGCGCCTGGCCCAGGAGCTGGGTGAGCCGGCGGACCTCCGCCGCGGCGGCGTCGGGCGACGCGCGCCGCACGCCGAGCACGAGCGCGCTGCCGCCCACCAGCCCCAGCACGAGACCGACGGCGAAGAGCAACCACCCCGAGATGTCCATGGCCGCACCCTGCCACGGGGAACCGACACCCCCGTCGCGCGACACGGCGGCGCGGGGCACGGTCGGCCCGCCGGAACACCTCGTGACAAAACGCACCACGCGCGGGCGCACGGCTCGGTTACGGTGACGCCATGGTCGATCCCGTCCCCGTCCCAGCCCCCGTGCCGTCCGGTGCGCCCGCTCCGGACCCGACCCTCCGGCCCGCCACGGCCCCCGGTCCGCAGCCCGGTCCGCCCGCGCCGCCGAACCCCGCCGCCGCGCTCTCGCTGCGCGGCCTGTGGAAGCGGTTCGGCCAGAAGATCGCGGTCGCCGGGATCGACCTGGACGTCCCGGCGGGCTCGTTCTACGGGCTCGTCGGACCCAACGGCGCCGGCAAGACGACGACGCTGTCCATGGCCACCGGGCTCCTGCGTCCCGACGCCGGCACCGCGCACGTGCACGGCACCGACCTGTGGGCCGACCCCGCCGCGGGCAAGCGCCAGCTCGGCGTGCTGCCCGACGGCGTCCGGCTGTTCGACCGGCTCACGGGCGCCCAGCTCGTCACGTACGCGGGCCTCCTGCGCGGCATGGACCGCGACACCGTGGCCGAGCGCACGGCCGAGCTCCTCGCCGCTCTCGACCTCGCGAAGGACGCGACGACGTTCGTCGTCGACTACTCCGCGGGCATGACGAAGAAGATCGCGCTCGCGACCGCGCTCATCCACGCCCCGCGCACGCTCGTCCTCGACGAGCCGTTCGAGGCCGTCGACCCCGTCTCCGCCGCGAACATCCGCGACATCCTCGCGGGCTACGTCGCGAGCGGGGGGACCGTCGTCGTGTCGTCGCACGTCATGGACCTCGTCCAGCGCATGTGCGACCACGTCGCCGTCGTCGCGGGCGGGCACGTCCTGGCCGCGGGGACCGTCGACGAGGTCCGCGGCGACCAGAGCCTCGAGGACCGGTTCGTCGAGCTCGTCGGCGGCCGCCAGAGCACGGAGGGCCTCGCGTGGTTGCGCAGTTCGTAAGGCTCAAGCTCACCCTCATGGGCAACGCGTTCCGCCGGAGCGTGTGGCAGACCATCGGGTTCGTCGTCGGCGCGCTCTACGGGCTGTTCGTCGTGGGGATGCTCGTCGTCGGCGCGATCGTGCTCGGCACGACCGACCCGGAGCTCGCGGGGACGGTCGTCGTCCTCGGCGGGGCGCTCGCGGTGCTCGGGTGGTGGGTGATCCCGCTCTTCGCGTTCGGCGTCGACGCGACGCTCGACCCCCAGCGCTTCGTCCTCTTCGGCATCCCGCAGCGCCGCCTGCTCGCGGGGCTCGCCGTCGCGGGCGTGGTCTCGGTCCCGGGCGTCGCGACCGCGCTCTCCGCGCTCGGTGCGTCGTTCGCGTGGTGGCGCACGCCCCTCGCGCTGCTGGCCGCGCTCGTCGGGGCGGTCGTCGCGGTCGCGCTGTGCGTCGTCGGCTCGCGCGCCACGACGACGGCGCTCGCGCCCCTGCTCGAGTCCCGCCGCTACCGCGAGGTCGTGACCGTCGCGGCCTTCGTGCCGCTCGTCCTCGTCGGCCCCGCGTTCGCGTGGCTCGGCGCGCAGCTCGGCGAGGGCCCCGTCGACGGCGAGGCCGTGGGCGGCATGCTGACGCGCCTCGCCGGCGTCGTCGCGTGGACGCCCTTCGGGGCGCCGTGGGGCCTGGGCGCCGCCGTGCACGACGGCGCGTGGGGCCTCGCGCTCGCACGGCTCGTCGTCGCGCTCGCGACCCTCGCGGTGGCGTGGGTCGTGTGGGACCGGGCGCTCGCCCGCGCGCTCGTCACCCCGCCCACGTCCGGGGGCGCCGGGCGGGCCAAGGGCCTCGGCTTCTTCTCGCGCTTCCCGGCCACGCCGACCGGCGCGGTCGCCGCGCGCACCGCGACCTACTGGCTGCGCGACCCGCGCTACTCCGGGTCCATCGCGGTCGTGCCGCTCATCCCCGTCGTCCTCCTCGTCGTCGGCGGGGGAGCGGGCTCCGAGATCTTCCTCGCCCTCGCGCCGTTCACGGCGTGGATCCTCGGGTTCTCCATCTCGGCCGACGTCGCGTACGACCACACGGCCTTCGCCCTGCACGTGTCGTCGGGCGTGCCCGGGCGCGCGGACCGCTGGGGACGCGCGCTCCCCGTGCTCGTCGCGGGCGGCGCGGTGACGGTCCTGTTCGCCGTGGTGTCCGTCGCGGTCGCGGGCCGCTGGGACCTGCTCCCGGCGATCCTCGGCGTCTCGGTCGGCGTGCTGCTCACCTCGACGGGCGTGTCGAGCGCGACGTCGGCGCGCCTGCTCTACCCGGTGCCCAAGCCGGGGGACAGCCCGTTCAAGCAGCCGCAGGGCGCCGCGATGGCGACGCTCGTCGCGCAGACGGTCGCGATGGTCCTCGTGCTCGCGCTGTCCCTGCCGTTCCTCGTGCCCGGTCTCGTCGCGGTCCTCGCCGACCTGCCGGCGGTCGGGTGGGTCACGCTCCTCGTGGGCGCGGTGGTCGGGGCCGTCGTGCTCGTCCTCGGCGTCCGGTGGGGCGCCCGCCGGTACGACCGCGGGGCGCCCGAGCTGCTCCAGCGCGTGCTGTCCTACGCCTGAGCCGCGGGGCCGGGGCCACGTCGCGGCCCCGGCCCCGTAGACTCGGGCGACGTGGCTCTCACTATCGGCATCGTCGGCCTGCCCAACGTCGGCAAGTCCACCCTCTTCAACGCCCTGACGCGCAACCAGGTGCTCGCCGCGAACTACCCGTTCGCGACGATCGACCCGAACGTCGGCGTGGTGTCCCTCCCGGACCCGCGGCTCGACAAGCTCGCCGAGATCTTCGGCAGCCAGCGCGTCCTGCCCGCGACCGTGTCCTTCGTCGACATCGCGGGCATCGTCAAGGGGGCGAGCGAGGGGGAGGGGCTCGGCAACAAGTTCCTCGCGAACATCCGCGAGGCCGACGCCATCTGCCAGGTGACGCGCGCGTTCTCCGACCCGGACGTCGTCCGCGTCGAGGGCTCGACGGACGCCGAGGGCGACATCGAGACCATCAGCACCGAGCTGATCCTCGCCGACCTCCAGACGCTCGAGAAGACGGTCCCCCGCCTCGAGAAGGAGGTCAAGATCAAGAAGGGCGACGCGGCCCTCCTGGACGCGGCCCAGAAGGCGCAGGCGATCCTCGAGGCCGGCACGACGCTCTTCCAGGGCGCGGCCGCGGCCGGGCTGGACCTCGCGGACGTCGCGAGCCTGCAGCTGCTCACCGCGAAGCCGTTCATCTACGTCTTCAACACGGACGACGCCGGCCTGGCCGACGCGGACATGCAGGCTCGCCTGCGCGCGCTCGTCGCGCCCGCCCAGGCGATCTTCCTCGACGCGAAGTTCGAGTCCGAGCTCGTCGAGCTCGAGCCCGACGAGGCGAAGGAGATGCTCGCCGAGTCGGGGCAGGAGGAGGCGGGCCTCGACCAGCTCGCGCGCGTCGGCTTCGACACGCTCGGCCTGCAGACGTACCTCACCGCGGGGCCCAAGGAGGCCCGCGCGTGGACCATCCGCAAGGGCTGGACCGCGCCGCAGGCGGCCGGGGTCATCCACACCGACTTCGAGCGCGGCTTCATCAAGGCCGAGGTCGTCTCGTTCGAGGACCTCGTCGAGACCGGCTCGGTCGCCGCCGCGCGCGCCGCGGGCAAGGCGCGGGTCGAGGGCAAGGACTACGTCATGGCCGACGGCGACGTGGTGGAGTTCCGCTTCAACGTCTGAGATTCAGGTCACAGCCCTGCGCCCGCCGCATCGTGAGACGCGGCGGGCGCGACGGCGTTCCCGGTGCGGAGGTTTCGCCCGTGTTTCCCGGGCGTCGCGGCGCGGAAACGCGTCCGTACCGGCCAGTATCAACTCGGTAACGATCGACCTCCGCAACCGGGCAAGGGGGAGATCCCTCGCAACTAGGTCTGTAGCGTGGGCTCAAACCGTGGTGGGCATGCCCGTCCACGCGCGCCGACACGATCCGGCCGCGCGGCGACGGGGCGGCCGGGGGGCGAACGACGCCTCGCCGTCCGCGCCCGCCATCCCTTGGAGGAGGAACATTGAAGATCAGGCGCACGAGTGCCGCGCTCGCCGTGACGGTCACGGGGGCACTGCTGTTCTCCGCGTGCAGCGGCACGTCGGGTGAGGGCGAGACCGACGGCGACGACGCGGGCATCAACACCGAGAGCGCGGTCACCGTCGCGTGGGAGGCTCCGCTCAACGAGCTGAACCTGAGCTCGGCGAACGGCAACGCGACCCAGAACGCGGTCATCAACTACATGCTGAACTCGGGCTTCAGCTACTACGACGCCGACCTGAACCTCGTCCAGGACGAGTCGTTCGGCACGTACGAGAAGGTCTCGGACGACCCGCTGACCATCAAGTACACGTTCGGCGACGACACGAAGTGGTCGGACGGCGTGCCGGTCGACGCGACCGAGCTCCTGCTCGACTGGGCCGGCCAGTCCGGCAAGTTCAACACCGTCGAGGCCGAGACGGACCCGGAGACGGGCGAGGTCATCAACCAGGACGAGGTGGACGCCGGTGTCTACTTCGACGGTTCGGACCCGGGCATCGCGCTGATCTCGCAGAACCCCGAGATCTCCGAGGACAACAAGTCGATCACGGTCGTCTACGACAAGCCGTTCGGTGACTGGGAGCTCAACTGGACGAACGAGTTCGTCCCGGCTCACGTCGTCGGCCAGCACGCGCTCGAGATCGAGGACCCGGAGGAGGCCAAGGCCGCCGTCCGCGACGCGATCCTCAACAACGACACGGCGGCGCTGTCGAAGATCTCGAAGTTCTGGAACGAGGGCTTCCAGTTCACGTCGCTCCCCGAGGACCCGTCGCTGTACGTGTCCAACGGCGCGTACGTGCTCGAGGACTACAAGGAGAACCAGTACCTCACCCTCAAGGCGAACCCGGACTTCACGGGCGAGCGCAAGGGCTCGGTCGACACCATCACGGTCCGCTACATCGACGACCCGATGGCCCAGGTCCAGGCGCTCGAGAACGGTGAGGTCGACCTCATCGGCCCGCAGGCGTCGGCCGACGTCCGCACCGCGCTCGAGGCGCTCGACGGCGTCGAGACCCACTCGGGCATCGAGGGCACCTACGAGCACGTCGACCTGGTCTTCCAGAACAAGGGTCCGTTCGACCCGGCCACCTACGGCGGCGACGCGGAGAAGGCCAAGGCCGTCCGCCAGGCGTTCCTGCTGACGATCCCGCGCCAGACGATCGTCGACAACCTCATCAAGCCGCTCAACCCGGACGCCGAGGTGCGCAACTCGAACATCCTCCTCCCGGGCTCGCCGAACTACGACCAGATGGTCGCCGAGAACGGCTCGGACTTCTACCCGGTCGAGGGTGACATCGAGAAGGCGAAGCAGCTGCTCGCCGACGCCGGCGTCGCCACGCCGATCAAGGTGCGCTTCGCGTACAACAACGAGAACACGCGCCGCGTGAACGAGCTCGCGCTCATCACCGACACCGCCTCGCAGGCCGGCTTCGAGATCGTCGACACGGGCCGCCCGGCCGCCGAGTGGGGCACCCTCCTCGCGACCGGCCAGGACCAGTACGACGCGTCGCTGTTCGGCTGGCAGTCGACCTCGACCGCGGTCACCGAGTCGGACGCCAACTTCCGCTGGGCGCCGAACCCGGGTGTCAACAACTACGGCCAGTACAACAACCCGGCCGTGGACGCCGCGCTCGACCAGCTCCAGGTCTCGACCGACCCGGAGGAGCAGTTCCAGCTCCAGCTCGAGGTCGAGAAGAACCTCTGGGCCGACGGCTTCGGCGTGACGATCTTCCAGTTCCCGGCCATCCAGGGCTGGGACGAGAACCTGAAGGGCGTCGAGTCGATCACGATCAGCCCGACGATCTTCCACGGGTTCTGGAACTGGACGTTCGAGGGCTGAGAGTCCTGAACACCGCCTGACGAGGCCCGTGGCCCCCCCCCGGGGGGGGCGCCCCCCCCCCGGGCGGGGGGGGGGCCGGGGCGGGGGCCCCCCCCGCGGGGGGGCGCCCCCGGCGGCCGGGGGGGCCCGGGCGCCACCGCGCCCCCACCCGCGG
>NZ_JAAFAN010000081.1:0-16586 GCF_010287905.1 Cellulosimicrobium composti | reverse complement strand
AAACGGCCACCCCCGATAACAACACTATCCTCTGCGTCGGCCGCGTCCTATGTTTATAAGACACCGGCGCAGGGGCCGCAGCGTGCGACGCGGCAGCCGGCGCGTGCGGCGGGCCGAGCGCCGCGCCCGCGCGACCGGGCCGACGCGGACGAGCGCCCACAGCGGCGCCACGAGCTCGTCGCGCGCGTGGCCGGGCTGCTTCACGAGGAGCCGGTACGCGGCGTGGAACGGCGCGGCGAGGACCATCGCGACCGCGACGAACGGCAGCCACGGCGCGGCCACGCCCACGAGGCGCGCGTGGAGCTGGGAGCGGCGGCGCTGGACGTAGGACGACGAAGGGTCGGGTGCCGGCAGCGTGCTCGACCCGCGTCGGCGCTCGCGCAGGCCGAGCAGCGACGCCTGGGCGTGCCGCACCACCGCGGACGGGACGACGATCACGCGGTGCCCGGCGAGGCGCGCGCGGCGGCACAGGTCGAGCCCGTCGCCGAACGGCCCGAGCTCCGGGTCCGTCCCACCGAGCTCCTGCCACACCGACCGCCGGACGAGCGCGCCCGCGAGGCCGACCGCCAGGACGTCGTCGCGCGCGTCGTGCTGGCCCTGGTCGATCTCGTCGTCGTCGATCCCCGTCATGCGGCGCCCGAGCGGGGTCGTCGTGACGCCCACCTCCACGAGCCGGCTCGCGGTCCCCGGCTCGAACGGCGGGGCGGGCTCGCGCCCCGTGCCCGGGTCCCAGCGCTCCTGCTTCGGCCCCGCGACGGCGACGGCCGACGAGTGCTCGACCGCGCGCAGGAGCTCGGCCAGCGCGTCGGGCGCCGGCGCCGAGTCGTCGTGCAGGAGCCACAGCCACGTGCCCGGGTCGACGTTGCCGAGCGCGACGTCGACCGCGTCGCCGAACGACCGCGCGCGCGGCGCCGCGACGAACCGCGCGTCGCCGAGCTGGAGGCCCTGGTGCTCGCTCGACGCGTCCCCGGCGGCGGCGTCGACCACGACGACCTCGTGCGGGCTCGTGGTCTGCGTGCGCAGCGCCTCGAGCGTGCGCGCGAGGAACGGCGTGCGGCCGCGCGTGACGACGACGGCGGTCACGGTCGTCACCACGGGCAGCGCCCCGGTGACGGCGGCGACGATCTCGGGCGCCGCGACGACGCCCGGCACCGCGGCGGCGCGCGCCGCCGCACCCGGGGTGACGTCGCCGGGACGGGCGCTGCGCGCGGACGTGGTCAGGTCGGAGGAAGTCATGTCCCGTCGATCATGCGACGGACACGGCTCCGGGCGCGGTATTTGCGCTCCCCGGTGTGGCGGGGTGTCGGACCCCGTCACGACGCGCCCGACGGCGCGCGAGCACGCGGCCGGGCGGCGCGGCGTCAGACGACGCGACGCTTGAGCTTGCGGCGCTCGCGCTCGGAGAGCCCGCCCCAGATGCCGAAGCGCTCGTCGTTGGCGAGCGCGTACTCGAGGCACTCCGCCCGGACCTCGCAGCCCGTGCAGACCTTCTTCGCCTCGCGCGTCGACCCGCCCTTCTCCGGGAAGAAGGCCTCCGGGTCGGTCTGGGCGCACAGCGCCCGCTCCTGCCATCCCATGAGCGAGTCGTCGACCGGCTCGCCGAAGAGCGGCAGCACCGGTGCCACCCGCTCCACGTCTCGTTCAGCGTCGGAGGGGAAGACCCCTCCCGCCCCGTCCAGCATGTTCCACATCGTGCGCCCCTTCATGCCGTTCGCAAGGCCTCGCGGCGAGAACCCCGCTGGAAACTGCATTGAAGAAATTACACGCGTGTCGTCCTCGGGCGTCAAGCCGAAATGTGATAGCGAGGAGGAGGCCCGGGGTGAAATTCCGACATCCCGGGAGCGCATATCAGCGTTCTAGGGTGGTGTCCATGGTGACCGCTCCCCACGCACGCGCACCCCGCGCCGACCGCCCCGACGACGTCTCTGACCTGCTCCGACTCCTCGTCCGGGAACCCGGCCGGCCGCGGCTCACGTGGTACGGCGACGACGGCGAACGCGTCGAGCTCTCGGGCGCGGTGCTCGAGAACTGGGTGAACAAGACGACGAACCTTCTCGTCGAGGAATTCGACGCGAGCCCCGGGACGCGCATCCTTCTCGATCTTCCCGCGCATTGGCGCACGACCGTCTGGGCGCTCGCCGCATGGCGCGTCGGAGCGACCGTCGTCCTCGTCGAGGACGACGATACGGCCGAGCCCGCCGCGACGCGACCGGACGTCGTGGTGACCACCCGCCCCGGCCGGTGGTCGGGCACCCGTGCCGACCTCGTGGCGGTCGCCCTGCCCGCGCTCGCGCGCCGGTTCGACGCGGACCTCCCGGCGGGCGCCGTCGACGCCGCGAGCGCCGTCATGACCTACGGCGACCAGGTGGGCTGGGCGCCCGACCCCGACCCGACGGCGACCGCCGTCGAGGGACCGGACGGGTACGCCGTCGGGCACGCGGACCTCGTCGCGCAGGCGCCGGCCCCCGCGGGCGCGGCCCCCGGGTCCCGCGTCCTGCTGCGCGGCACGGGCGCCGTCGCGGACGTCCTGCGGGCGCTGGTCGCGGTCCTGGCCGACGACGGGTCCGTCGTGCTGCTCTCGCCCGGTCGGTCGCGCACCCTCGACGAGGACGGGCCCGCGCTCGAGCGGCTCGTCGCCACCGAGCGCGTCACCGCCGCCCCGGTGCACTGACCGAGGACGCCGGTGGCGCGCACCCCGCGGGGTGCGCGCCACCGTGCGTCGTGCCGTGCGGACCGGTCAGGCGTCGACGCCGCCGCTCTCGAGCGCGGCGCCGCGGCCGAAGTGCGGCGCGAGCTTGTTGTCGACCATCGACAGGGCCGCACCGATGGCCATGTGCATGTCGAGGTACTTGTAGGTGCCGAGGCGCCCGCCGAACAGCACGTCCTTCTCGCCAGCCGCGAGGTCGCGGTACCGGAGCAGGCGCGCGCGGTCGGCCGACGTGTTCACCGGGTAGTACGGCTCGTCGGCGCGCTCGGCGAACCGCGAGAACTCGCGCATGATGACGGTCTTGTCCGTCGGGTAGTCCCGCTCCGGGTGGAAGTGGCGGAACTCGTGGATGCGCGTGTAGGGCACGTCCGCGTCGGCGTAGTTCATCACCGAGGTCCCCTGGAAGTCACCGACCGGGAGGACCTCCTCCTCGAAGTCGAGCGTGCGCCACGACAGGTCGCCCTCGGCGTAGTCGAAGTACCGGTCCACCGGGCCGGTGTAGACGACGGGGACGTTGCCCACGACGTTGCCCTTGCTCACCGGCTGCGACTCGTCGAAGAAGTCGACGCCGAGCCGCACCTCGATGTTCGGGTGGTCCGCCATGCGCTCCAGCCACGCGGTGTACCCGTCGACGGGCAGACCCTCGTGCGTGTCGTTGAAGTAGCGGTTGTCGTACGTGTAGCGCACGGGCAGGCGGGAGATGATCGACGCCGGCAGCTCGCGCGGGTCCGTCTGCCACTGCTTCGCCGTGTACTCGCGGATGAACGCCTCGTACAGCGGGCGGCCGATGAGCGACACGCCCTGCTCGTCGAGGTTCTCCGGCTTCTTGCCGCCGAGCTCGGCCGACATCTCCTTGACGAGCGCGCGCGCCGCGTCCGGGCCGTGCGCCGAGCGGAAGAACTGGTTGATCGTGCCGAGGTTGATCGGCATCGGGAAGACCTCGCCCCGGTGCGTGGTGTACACGCGGTGGACGTAGCCCGTGAACGCGGTGAAGCGGTTGACGTACTCCCAGACGCGCTCGTTCGACGTGTGGAACAGGTGTGCGCCGTAGCGGTGCACCTCGATCCCCGTCGTCTTCTCCGCCTCGCTGTACGCGTTGCCGCCGATGTGCGGCCGACGGTCGATCACGAGGACCTTCCGGCCGTACTCCTCGGCGACCCGCTCAGCGACGGTCAGGCCGAAGAAGCCCGATCCCACGACGACAAGATCCGCGTCCACGCACACTCCTAGCTCTCGGTCTCAACGCCGCACAGCGTATCCCGGGCACGACGCCCGGTCGTCAGCCCTCGGTCCCCTCGCACGCCGTGACGCGCAGGAGCCGGGAGTCGTCCACGCGCGCGACCTCCTCGGCGACCCCCGCGGCGACCAGGCCGTCGAGCCCGGCGAACCGGGCGCCGTCGTCGCCCCAGAAGTTCTCCCCGCCCAGGTCGAGGACGTACTCGAGCCCGAGGCGCGTGACGGCCGCGCAGACCTCCGGGTCCTCGCCGGCCTGGTTGAGCCGTTCCGCGACGACCGCCCGGTCGCCCTCGAGCGGCATGCGCAGGTGCGGGTAGAGCGTCTCGCGGTCGGTGAGCGCCCACACGAGCACGCTCCCGTCCCACGGCTGCCCGGCGACGACGGCGTCCTCGGGCACGATCCGGTCGACCTCGTCGAGGATGCGCATCTCCGACTCGTCGAGCAGCGTGCTCGTCGTCGACTCCGGCGACACGACGTAGCGGCGGGCGACGTAGTCGTAGGAGTCCTTGAACAGCGCGGTGCGCGGCAGGACCACGAGGAGGACCAGCGCGGCGAGGACCGCCAGCGCGGGCACCGAGAAGACGGCGCGGGCAGCCCGGCCGGTGCCCGGCGTGCCGCGGACCAGGCTCGCGACGCCCGCGACGACGACGGTCAGCCCGATCGTCGCGAGCGGCACCGCGAGCAGCGGGAGCTGGGAGGCGAGGCGCTGGACGTCGCCGTACCAGTAGCCGGTCAGCAGCGCGCGCGTCGCGCCGTCGGCGCTCGACGCGACGACGAACAGCCACGCGAGCACCACGTAGGCGATCGGCAGCCAGCGCCAGCGCGCGACGAACACGGACACGAGGACGCCGAGGAGGACGAGCCCGGCCACGAGCATGTTGCTCGAGCCCGACGGGTGCATGGCGGCGAGCGTCAGGGCGTCGTTGACGGCGTCGCCGGTCGTCGCGCGCGCCGGCCACGACACCTGGGTCCGGAACTCCTCGACGAGCGACACCTGCCCGGCCGCCCAGTACGCGACCACGCACAGCACGACGAGCGCGACGCCGGGCACCACCGCGCCGACGACGCTCCGCCGCAGGCGCCACGCCCGGACGCTCACGTGGGCGACCCAGTGCCCGAGGAGCGGGACCGCGACGTACCCGAGCGTGAAGAGGCCGTTGGGCTGCGCGAGCGCCATCGCGGCCGCGCCGACGCCGACGAACGCGAGCGGCACCAGGCGCCCCCGCCCGCGCGCCCGCCAGAGCGTGAGCCACGCGAGGCCGAGGAGCGCGGGCAGCATCGCGTACGCCAGCAGGTTCGGGTAGAGGATGCCGAACCCGGAGAGCTGGTTGGGGAACTGGGTCATCGCGAACGAGACGGCGACGGTCAGCCCGAGCATGACCGGCCGCGGGCCGAACAGCCCGCGCGCGAGGACGAGCATCGACGCCGGCCAGACGAGGCACGCGACGACGAGCGTGGTCCAGTTGGCGGCGACCACGACGTCGCTGCTCCCCGAGAGCTGCACGAGCAGGGACACGACGTCGTGCCACAGCGCCGGGTAGAACGAGGTCGTGGCGTCGGGCGTCGTGAGCGTCATGTGCAGCGACGACGCGTCGCCGCTGTCGAGGATGAGCCGGACCGAGTTGAGGTGGTACGGCGCGTCGAACGTCTGGGAGACGTGGTCCGGCCCGCCGATGGCGGCCATGAGCCGCCGCGCCTGCAGCACGCCGGCGACGACCACGCTCACGGCCACCGTGACGAGGACGCGACGCCACACGGGGCTCGACCGGTCGACCCGGGGCGAGCGCCACCCTCCCCCGAGCGCGCGGACGCCCCACGCGACGGCGGCGGCGAGCACGGTGGCCGCGGCGACGACGAGCACCGACCACGGCACGCCCGCGAACCCCGCGACGATCGCGGCCCCGCCGATCAGCGCCGACGACACGAGCGGGGCGGACCCCCAGGCGACGAGCCCGCGCAGACCGCCGGCGTACCCCACCGCGAGTCCGGGGACCCACAGCAGCAGCACCGCCAGGATCCCGATCCAGGCCGTCGGGAGCCACTCGAGCACAACGCCTCCTGCAGTCGTCCGGACGCGTTCCCCGTCCGGGTGGGGTCCCCCGAGCCGCTCGCTCCGGGCAAACTCGCGCAGCGTACCAACCGTCTGTGGCCGTCCGGTGGACGGGGTGCGTCCGTCGGAGGTCGTGCGTGCGAACGCCGCGGCGGGTCGCGCGTGGCTCGACGGGCCCGCGGAGCGGACCGGGCGCTCGGATAGAGTCTGCCCCATGCCCACCACGCCTTCGCGGAGCCTCACCGTCGCCCAGCACCGGATCGGTCAGGACCACCGTCCGTTCGTCGTCGCCGAGATGTCGGGAAACCACAACGGCGACCTCGGGCGCGCCCTCGCGATCGTCGACATGATCGCCGAGAGCGGTGCCCAGTCCGTCAAGCTGCAGACGTACCGCGCCGACACCATCACGATCGACGCGGACGGCCCGGCGTTCCGCGTGAGCGAGGGTCACGAGCTGTGGGGCGGCAAGAACCTCTACCAGCTCTACGAGGAGGCGCACACCCCGTGGGAGTGGCACGCGCCGATCTTCGAGCGCGCGCGCGAGCACGGCCTCGTGCCGTTCTCCAGCCCGTTCGACGACACGGCCGTCGACCTGCTCGAGGACCTGGACGCCCCGCTGTACAAGATCGCGTCGCTCGAGATCGGCGACATCCCCCTCCTGCGCCGCGTGGCGCGCACCGGCAAGCCGGTCGTGCTGTCCACGGGCGCCGCGAACATCTCCGACGTCGACCTCGCCGTGCGGACCATCCGCGCCGAGGGCAACGACCAGATCGTCGTGCTCGGCTGCACGTCGTCGTACCCGGCCTCCCCGGCGGAGTCGAACCTGCGCACGATCCCCGTGCTGCGCGACACGTTCGACGTCGTGGCGGGCCTCTCCGACCACACCATGGGGATCGGCGTCGCGGTCGCGGCGGTCGCCCTGGGCGCGGCGGTCATCGAGAAGCACGTGACGCTCGCGCGCTCCGACGGCGGCGTCGACTCCGACTTCTCGCTCGAGCCCCAGGAGCTCGCCGCGCTCGCCGCCGAGACGGAGCGCGCCTGGCTCGCTCTCGGGTCGGTCCACGTGGGCCCGACCGCCGGCGAGGCGGAGAGCCGCCGCCTGCGCCGGTCGCTCTTCGTCGTCGAGGACGTGCGGGCGGGCGACGAGGTGACGCCGGCGAACGTGCGCTCGATCCGGCCGGCGGGCGGGCTCGAGCCGGTGCACCTCGACACGGTCCTGGGCCGCACGTTCAGCACCGACGTCGTGCGCGGCACGCCGCTCACGTGGGACCTCGTCTGACGGAGCCCACCACGCACCGCCCGGAGCGGTCGTCGTCCGACCGGACGGCGACCGCTCCTCGCGTCAGCGGGCCTTGACCAGGACGTCGAAGTCGCCGTCCTTGCGCCCCGGCACGTGGGCGTAGCCCGCCCGGACGAACAGCCGCTGCGACGGGGCGTTGTCCGGCAGGATCGCGGCGACGAGCGTCATGGGCGGGCCGTCGGCCGCGAACGCGTCCTCCGCCGCCCCGAGGACGGCGCCCGCCATGCCCCGCCCGCGCGCCTCGGGGGCGAGGGTGATGGAGACCTCCCACTCGTCGGCCGCCCGGCGGTCGAACCGCACGGTGCCCACGCGGACGCCCCCGCTCTCGACGACGTACAGCCGGCGCTCGGGGTCCTCGAGGACCCGCGCGAGCCAGGCCCGGTGCGCGCCCCACGGGACCGGCTCGGACGACCGCGACACCGCCCGCACGGACGGGTCGTTGCGCCAGCGCAGCAGCACGAGGGCGTCCTCGGACGTCGCGGGTCGCGCGACCGTGCGGCCGTCGGGCGCGAGCGAGCGCGTCCGCTCCCGGAACACCGCGTCCCACGCCCCGACGATCCGCGACGCCCCGCGGCCGTCGACGCCGTCCGGGCGCTCGTGCCGCGACAGCCGGTCGAGCAGCCCGTCGAGGCGGCGCGCCCCGGCCGCGGCGTCCTCGCGCAGCCCCGCGAGCGTGCCCAGCCCCAGCGCGAAACCCCGCGCGACCGCCGCCTCGTACCCGGGCACCTGGTTGTCCACGACCGCGACCAGCACGGTCGGCACGCCCACGCACGCGAGCTCCCAGGCGGTCGTGCCGGCCGCGCTGAGGACCACGTCGGCGTCCGCGGCGAGCCTGAGGACGCCCGGGAACGGCTCGCGGAGGTCGACGTCGTCCCCCGCCGCGGTGCGCACGTCGTCCCAGCGCGCCGCGGGCGCCACCACGACGAGCTCGCCCACTCGCCCCGTCGCCCGCGCGACGCCCGCGAGCACCGCGGCCGCACCGACGGCGTCCGTCCCGCCCGCGACGACGAGCGCGCGCAGCGGCGCGCCCGGCTCGCGCGGGGCCCGGGCCCGGCGCTGCTCCCGCGCGCGCAGCACGTCCTCGCGCATCGGCGCGTACGCGATCCCGCGCAGCACGAGGCCGGACCCGTCGTCGGGACGCTCCGCGTCCTCGGCGCCGCGCGTCGAGTCGACCACGACGTCCGCCGGCCGGCGGCCGAAGGTGCCGTCCTCCATCGACGACAGGAGCGCGCCGGCCCGGTCGAGCTCCGCCCGCGCGCCCGGGCCCGTCGCGTAGTCGTCCACGTGCACGAGGACGGCGCCCTGCTCCGCGGCGAGGACGGCGAGGCCGTCGGGCGGCACGCCCACGCGCTCCAGGCCCGACTCCGCGAGCAGGTCGCGGCCCAGCGCCGAGGTCACCTCGCCCGCGAGCGAGACCGTCCAGCCCGCCTCCCGGGCCGCGCGCGCGACGGCCAGCGCCCGGACCAGGTGCCCGACGCCGCCCTCGGGCGTCGCGTCGCACCGCAGCAGCGCGTGGCTCATCCGTCCGTCAGCGCCTTCTGGCGCACCGACGCGTTCGCCGCGACGAGCTCGGGGCTCGCGCGCAGGAGGTCGACGACGTCCTGCCACCGCGGCGGGGCGTCGCCGAGGCGGTCCACGACCGCCTCGATCGCGGTCGCGTCCTCCGGTGTGTCGAGCGTCACGCGCAGGTCGTTCGCCGCCGGCGCGACGACGACGCCGAGGCGCCGGAACTCGCGGTCCGCCGCGTAGAGGTAGGACGTGACGTGCACGCGGTGGTGGTCGCGCGCCTCGGCGTCCGCGGCGAGCAGGGCGCCGCGCGAGGCGAGCTCGACGTCGAGGCCGCGGGGCAGCGTGCGCTGCAGCGTCGTCGCGACGTACTCGAGCGTGGGGTCGGCGCGCCACAGCGCCACCACCTGGGTGACGAGCACCGGGTCGACGAGGGGGCAGTCCGCGGTGAGCCGCACGACCGCGTCCGCGGACGTCTCCTCGAGGGCGAGCACGAAGCGCGACAGCACGTCGTCCTCGCTCCCGCGGACCACGCGGACGCCGAGGGAGGACGCGAGCTCGGCGACGGCGTCGTCGCCGGGCGCGGTCGAGGTCGCCACGACCACCTCGTCGACGCCGCGCGCGGCCGTCGCCGCGCGCACCATCCACGCGAGGACGGGTCGGCCGGCGAGCGGACGCAGGACCTTGCCGGGCAGACGGGACGACCCCGTCCGCGCCTGGATCACGGCCACAACCTTCTGGGGGGTCTCATGCACCGTGCCATAATGCTCCATGCGCTCGGCCGCGGCGAAGCCGGTCCGGCGAGAATCCTCCGACTGACGGGAAGAGTTCCGTATGTCCATGCTCACTGGCGCATCGATCCTCGTGACGGGCGGCACCGGCTCCTTCGGCAAGGCGTTCCTGCGCGAGGTGCTCGACAACCACGACCCGCGCCGCATCGTCGTGTTCAGCCGCGACGAGCTCAAGCAGTTCGAGGTGCGCGCGCAGTTCGGCGACGACCCGCGCCTGCGCTGGTTCATCGGCGACGTGCGCGACCGCCGCCGCCTCGAGCGCGCGATGCACGGCGTCGACTACGTGGTGCACGCCGCGGCGCTCAAGCAGGTCGACACCGCGGAGTACAACCCGTTCGAGTACATCGCGACGAACGTCACGGGCTCGCAGAACGTGGTCGAGGCCGCGATCGACGCGGGCGTGAAGAAGGTCGTCGCGCTCTCGACCGACAAGGCGTCGAGCCCGATCAACCTCTACGGCGCGACCAAGCTCTGCGCCGACCGCCTGTTCGTCAGCGCCAACAACTACGCGGCCGCCTACGAGACGCGCTTCTGCGTCGTCCGCTACGGCAACGTCATGGGCTCGCGCGGCAGCGTCGTGCCGAAGTTCAAGGCGCTCGCGGCCGAGGGCAAGTCGCTGCCGATCACGGACAAGCGCATGACCCGCTTCTGGATCACGCTCCCCCAGGCCGTCCAGTTCGTCCTCGACTCGTTCGAGATGATGGAGGGCGGCGAGCTCTACGTCCCGCGCATCCCGAGCATGAAGGTCGTCGACCTCGCGGAGGCGATCGCGCCGGGTGCCGCGCAGCACGAGGTCGGGATCCGCCCCGGCGAGAAGCTCCACGAGGAGATGATTGCCCCGGACGACTCGCGTCGGACGGTGCGCCTGGGCGACCGCTACGTCGTCATGCCGTACGTGGGCGGCTGGGGCTACGAGACGCCCGCCGACGGCGAGCCGGTGGCCGACGGCTTCGCCTACCAGTCCGACACGAACGACCAGTGGCTCTCCGTGGAGGACATCCGCGAGCTCCTCGAGCTGTCGTGAGCGCGGAGCCGATGCTGCCCTACGGCCGGCAGTCGATCGACGAGACCGACGTCGAGGCCGCGGTCGCCGCGCTGCGCAGCGACTGGCTGACCACCGGGCCCGAGGTCGAGCGGTTCGAGGCCGCCGTCGCGGCGCGCGCCGGCGTCCCGCACGCCGTCTCCGTGACCTCGGGGACCGCCGCGCTGCACGTCGCGTACGCGGCCACGGGGGTCGGCCCCGGGGACGAGGTCGTGACGACGCCGCTCACGTTCGTCGCGACCGCCGCCGCCGCCGCGCTGCAGGGCGCGACCGTCGTCTTCGCGGACGTCGACCCCGGCACGGGCAACCTCGACCCCCGCGCGGCAGAGGCCGCGGTGACGGAGCGCACGCGCGTCGTCACGGGCGTCGACTACGCGGGCGTGCCGGTCGACGCCGCCGCGTTCCGCGACCTCGCCGACCGCAAGGGCCTGCTCTTCCTCGAGGACGCGGCGCACTCGATCGGCTCGACGCTCGACGGTCGCCCGGTGGGCTCGCTCGCCGACCTCACGACGTACTCGTTCTTCCCGACGAAGAACCTCACGACGGCCGAGGGCGGTGCCGTCGTGACGGCGGACGACGCGCTCGCCGCACGGGCGCGGTCCTTCAAGAACCACGGCCTCGTGCGCGACCGCGCCGCCCAGCGCTACCCCGACGAGGGCCCGTGGCACCAGGAGGTGCACGCGTTCGGCCTCAACTACCGGCTGCCCGACGTGCTCGCCGCGGTGGGCACGAGCCAGCTCGCGCGCCTCGACGCGTTCGTCGCGCGCCGCGCCGAGGTCAAGGCCGCCTACGACGAGGCGTTCCGCGACCTCGACGAGGTCGAGCTCCCCGTCCGGCCCGAGGGCGCCGCGCCCGCGTGGCACCTGTACCCGCTGCGCGTGCCCGCCGACCGTCGCCGGGCCATCTTCGAGTCGCTCCGCGCCCAGGGCGTCGGCGTCCAGGTGAACTACATCCCGGCGTACTGGCACCCGGTGTTCGAGGACCTCGGCTACCGGCGCGGCCAGTGCCCCGTCGCGGAGGGCTACTACCGGCGCGAGATCTCGCTCCCGATGTTCCCGGGCCTGACGGACGCCGACGTCGAGCGCGTCGTCGACGCGACGCGGCACGCACTCGCCACCGCGCGGTGACCGCGGGGCACGACGGCGCGGGCGTCGAGCCCGCGGCCGGGACGACGGGCGACAGCCCTCGCCGGGTCGCGTCGCGCGCGGCGATCTACACCGCCGGGAGCGCGGCCCCGGCCGTCGCCTCGCTCGTCGTCATCCCCCTCATCACGCGCCTGCTGTCCCAGCGCGAGTACGACGTCGTCGCGCTCGGGACGGTCGTCGTCCAGGTGGGCGTCATCCTCGTCGCCCTGGGGATGGGGGCCGCGATCACCCGGGAGTACATCCTCGGGGAGGCGGGCGCCCGCGGCGCCCGGGGGCTGGTCGTGCAGTCGTCCCTCATCAGCGTGCTCGTCGCGGGGCTCGCCCTCGCGCTCGGGCCCCTGTGGGGTCCCGCCGTGCTCGGCCGGCCGTGGGACGCCGCGCTCGCCCTCGCCGTCGTGGCGTCGCTCGGCGGCGGCGTCGTCATCGTCGTCCAGGCGTACCTGCGCGGCGCGGAGCGCCCCGTGCCGTTCGTCCTCCTCGCCGCAGGGGGAACGCTCGTCGGCCCCGCCGTCGGGCTCGTGGTCGTCCTGCTCGGGCAGCGCACGGGCACGGCGTACCTCGCCGCGCTGGCCGCGGGCTACGTGCTCTCGGCGCTGGCCGGCGTCGCGGTGACCTTGCGGTCCGGCCCCCGCGACACGAGCTGGGTGGGGCTGCGCCGCGCGCTGCGCCTCGGCGCCCCGACCGTGCCCCACCAGATCGCGATCTACGTCGCGATCGCCGGCCTCGTCGTCGTCGCGGACCGACTGCTCGACGCGGGCGGCACGGCCAACATCGTCCTCACGCTCGGTGCGGGGGCGACGGTCCTGACCGGCGCGCTGAACAACGCCTGGGCGCCCCTCATCTACAAGGAGCCGCCCGCGACGCGCCACGCGCGCCTCACGAGCACCACGCGCGTGATCCTGCGCGTCGTCGGCGCGCTCGTCGCCGCCGTCTGCCTCGCGGCACCCCTGCTCGTCCAGATCGCGTCCCCGCCCACGTACGACCACGAGGCCATGGTGCCCGCCGTCGTCCTCGCGTCGTTCTCCGCGGTCGCCTCCGTCTACTACCTCGCGAGCAGCCACCTCATCCTCGTCCGCGGGCGCACGGGCGTGCTCTCGGTCTCCACGCCGGCCGCCGTCGGTCTCGGCATCGTCGCCGCGGTGCTCGCCGCGCCGGTGTGGGGGCTCGTGGCCGTCGGGGCGTCCTACGCCGTGATGTACCTGCTGCTCGCGCTCTTCACGACGGTCGCGCAGGCCGTCCTCGTGGACCGTCCGTGGCGACCTCCGCTCGCGCCGGTCACGCTCGCCGTCGTGGTCGCGTGCGCCGCCGCGGCGGTCCTGCTGCCCACGGCGACGGGCTGGTGGACCGTGCTCCGCGCGGCGGTCGCGCTGCTCGCCGCCGCGGTGCTGCTCGCGCCGCTGCGCACCGCGCTCCGGCGGTAGTCGGCGGTCGTCAGGCCGCGGGTGCCGACCCGTCGAGCTCGATGGGCTCCGACGACGATGCCCGCGCGCCGCCGAGCGGACGCGGCAGGTAGGACGTGGCGGCGCGCAGCCACGCGAGGTCGATCCCGGACGACGCCTCGGCCGGCTTCTGCTCGCCGGCCGCGGGCTTCGGGGCCGTGGGAGCAGGAGCGCCGCTCCGGCGACGCACGTTGACCAGGGCCCGCTCGACCGGCGACGTCGTCCAGTGCCGCACGAACGGCGCGACTCGGCGGCGGTCCCAGCCCAGCGCACGGCGCAGGGCGTCGGGCTCGAGGAGGTCCCCCGCCCCGAGCTCGTCCGTCGCGACCGCGCGCGCGGCGTCGTCGTCGGTCTCGTAGCCGTAGAGCTCGGGCCAGGTCCGCTCGAGGCGCTCGAGCGAGCTCCGGTCCTCCGAGTCGAGCAGCATCGGGTCGCCGTACACGCCGACCGACCGCCCGAGCCACGCCGCGTACACGACGGGCGTCGAGAGGCGGTTCGACACGACGCGGGCGCTGCCCGCGACGAGCCCGACGAGCCGGGCGAGGAAGTCGGGGTCGGTGCGGGCGCCGAGCGTCACGCACCGGTGGCCCGCCTCGCGGTAGGCGTCGACGAGCCGCTCGTCACGCGCGTCGCTCCAGTAGATGGAGACGGTGGACGGCCCCTCCGAGTCGAACCACCGGCGCGCGGC
The DNA here is from genome assembly GCF_010287905.1 of Cellulosimicrobium composti. NCBI lineage: Bacteria > Bacillati > Actinomycetota > Actinomycetes > Micrococcales > Promicromonosporaceae > Cellulosimicrobium > Cellulosimicrobium composti. The sequence goes on along the minus strand of NZ_JAAFAN010000081.1, from coordinate 2,682 downwards.
GGCGCGGTGGTCGCCGGAGATCGCCTGCGTCTCGATCCCGTGCACGGGCAGGATGACGGTTCCCTCGCCCCGGGGGCTGTCCTGGAGCCCGCGGCTCACGGCCTCGTACGCGAAGGGTGCGCCGACCGCGGTCGTCGGGGCGCTCGACGCGGGGTCCCACGCGCGCGAGCGGTGGCTCCACACGAGGAGGCGGTTCGGGCCGCGGTAGGTCGGGCTCGCGAGCCACGGGAAGTCCCGGAAGTGCGTCGTCACCGGCGAGAGCGCGGTCCACCCGTGCTGGACGAGCCCGGCGATGTGCCGCGGGCCGTCCTCGCCGAGGTAGTGCGCGAAGGCACGGCTGTGACCGTAGTAGTGGTTCTGGGACTCCATCCAGCCTCTCCGGTTCCGGGCACGCGTCCACGTGCGTGCGCCGTCGGACGGGACGCACCCCGGGCGACGCGCGCCCAGCATACCGACCGCCGTCCGTGCGGGGTGCGGCCCCGGCGCCGCGTGCCTAGCCTGGCGGGAGAAAGAGGAGGACGCGCACCATGAGCCTGACCAGACCCCGTCGACGGGGCTTCCTCCTCGTCGCCCTGCTGCTCGCGGCGCTGCTCGGCCCGGTCGCGGCGGCCGGCCCCCCGGCGCAGGCGTCGGTCACCACGACCGAGCGCGTGACGCTCACGGCGAGCAGCACCATGACCGTCGCCGGCCGCGGCTACGGCCACGGCATCGGCATGTCGCAGTACGGGGCGCGCGCCGCGGCCGCCGGCGGCTCCACCTACCGGCAGATCCTCGACTTCTACTACCCCGGCACCACGGCCACCACCGTCGCGAGCACCGAGCTGCGGGTGCTGCTCAAGTCCGACACCGACGACGACCTGCGGGTCGTGGCGGCACCCGGCATGGTCATGTCCGACGCGCGGGGCGTCCCGCGGAGCATCGGGTTCCCGGGGGCGACCGTCAGCCAGTGGCGCGTGCTGCGCAACGCCAACGACACGGGCTTCGTGCTGTTCGGGCTCGTCGGCTCGACGTGGCGGCTGTGGTCCCAGAGCGCGTCGCCCGGCTTCATCTCGCTGTCGACGTCGCCGGCGACGACCGTCCAGGTCGTGCTGCCCGACGGCTCGCGGCGCGAGTACCGCGGGTCCGTGCGCGCCGTGGCCGACGGCGCCGCACCCGGACTCGCCTCCGTCAACGCCGTGCGCATGGAGGACTACCTGCGCTCGGTCGTGCCCGCGGAGATGCCGTCGAGCTGGCCCGCGAACGCGCTGCGCGCCCAGGCCGTCGCGGCCCGGACCTACGCCTCGCAGAACCGGGCCTCCCGCCCGACCGCCGCGTGGCACACGTGCGACGACACGGCGTGCCAGGTGTACCGGGGCGTGCGCTCGCTCAGCGCGGCGGGCGCCGTCACCCCGCACGAGGCGGCCGCGACCGACGCGGCGATCTCCGCGACGTCGGGCGTCACGCTCTACTACGCGGGCGCACCGGCCTTCACCCAGTTCAGCTCGTCGAACGGCGGGTGGACCGCGACCGGGAGCGCCCCCTACCTCGTGGCCAAGCGGGACCCGTGGGACGCGCAGGGCAACCCCGTGCACGCGTGGAGCGTGCGCATCACGGCGGCGCAGCTCCGCGCGGCGTACCCGGCGGTCGGGACGCCGCAGTCGATCACCGTGGTCAGCCGCACCGGCCCGGGCGAGTGGGGCGGGCGCGTCGAGAACGTCGTGATCGCGGGGTCCACGGGCTCGCGGACCGTGACGGGCGCGGCCTTCCGGACCGCGTTCGGCCTGCGGAGCGCCTGGTGGAAGGTCACCGGCACCTCGCGCCTCGAGCCGGACACGACGGCCGACGGCCGGCCCGACCTCACCGCGCGCACGCCCGCCGGCGAGCTCAGGTCCTACGAGGGCAACCGGTCCGGGGGCTTCGCGACCGCGGCCCGGCGCATCGGGACCGGGTGGCAGGTCATGCGGCACGTCACGGACGGCGCCGACCTCGACGGCGACGGGAACGGCGACATCCTCGCGATCGACGGCGGCGGCACGCTCTGGTTCTACCCGTCGAACCGCGCGGGCGGGCTCGCGGCACGACAGCAGGTGGGCACCGGGTGGCAGATCATGGCGTTCCTCGCGTCGCCCGGCGACATGACGGGCGACGGGCGCGCCGACGTCCTCGCCGTGGACGACGCGGGCACGCTCTGGCTCTACCCGGGCGACGGGACCGGCCGGGTCACGGCCCGCCGCGCGATCGGCAGCGGGTGGCAGATCATGACCGCGGTCGTGGGCGCCGGCGACATGGACGGCGACGGCACGGCCGACGTCGTCGCGCGCGACTCGGCGGGTCGCCTGCTCCTGTACCGCGGCCGCGGCGACGGTTCCGTCCGTGGCGCGATCGTCATCGGCAACGGCTGGCAGACGATGCGTCTGCTGACCGTGCAGGGCGACTGGTCGGGGGACGGCCGGCCTGACGTCCTGGCCTCGGACGCCTCGGGCGCGCTGTATCTCTACCCGTGGAACGGGAGCGCGTTCTCTGCGCGCCGCGCGATCGGCCAGGGCTGGACCGTGTACGACCGCCTGCTCTGACCGACGAGACCGTCACCGACCGGGTCCGGGGGCGCCCGGCCGCGGGCCCCGCCCCCGCGCAAGAGGTAGGGGGCCCACCCGCCCCCGAAGGGCGGCGACGGGTGAAGCCGCCGCAGGCCATTGCGGCGGA
>NZ_JAAFAN010000080.1:0-16608 GCF_010287905.1 Cellulosimicrobium composti | reverse complement strand
CGGGGCCGGCGCGGCCCCCGCCCCCCCCCCCCGCCGCCCCCCCGCCGCCCCCCCCCCCCCCCCGCCCCCGGCGGGGCCCCGCCCGCCCCCCCCCCCCCCCCCGGCCGGGGCGTCGGCCGACCGCCACGAGAGCAGGGCCGCGACGAGGAAGCACACGGCCCCGACGAGCGTGCCGGCGTCGTCCCACCACGCGCTCACGTACTCCCCCGTGCTCGGCGCGACGTACGCGCCGACGGCGGACGCGCCGAACGCGACCGACCCGAGCAGGTTGAGCCAGGTCCCGTGCCACGTGCGCGCGTCGGTGTCCCACAGGTGACCGCGGTCGCGCGTGGCGACGACCGCGAACGCCGACGAGACGAGGAACGCGACGGACCCGTACGCGTCGGGCTTCCAGCCCGCGCCGAGCAGCGTCGGGTCCTCGACCGCGGCGACGAGGGCCGCCGTCGTGCTGACGTTGAAGCACAGCGTCCCGACGAGCTGGACCGCGGCGGCCCACCAGTCCCAGCGGTCGGCCGGGTGCGTCCCGGCCCGCGGCGGGCGCCGCCCGCTCAGGCTCAGCTGGACGAACGCGGCGGCCGTGAAGAACACCGCGCCGACGACGAACGTCACCCCGACGACGACCGCGCCCACCGCGTCCGCGTAGGGCGGGAGGGCCCCGACGAGGAAGCACAGCGAGCCGACCGCGAACCCCCACGCCTCGCGGCGCAGCCGACGGCGCGGCGACGCCGCGGCCCGCGACGTGCCGGGCATCGCCCCCGCCCCGGCGTCCACGCGCGTCAGTGGTGGAAGCCCGAGCGCCGGCCCTGCGCCGGCATCGGGGACGTGAGGCCGTCGAGCCACGCGGTCTCGACGCGGATGTCCTCGAGGAGCTCGGACGCGAGGTCGCGGCTCACGCCGTTGCGCACGACGATCCGCTGGACGGTGAGGTCGGCGAGGTCGTCCGGCATCGGGTAGGCGGGCACGAGCCAGCCCTTCATGCGCAGGCGGTCCGAGAGGTGGTAGAGGTCCCAGTTCTCGGTGTGCCCCGCCTTGAGGCGCCACGCGAACACGGGGATGTCCGACCCGTCGTTCCACAGCTCGAACGCGCCGATCTCCTCGATGCCGTGCGCGACGTACCTGGCGACGTCCTGGCACTCCTGCTGGATCGCGGTGTAGCCCTCCCGGCCGAGGCGCAGGAACTGGTAGTACTGCAGCAGCACCTGCGCGCCGGGGCGCGAGAAGTTGAGCGCGAGCGTCGGCATGTCGCCGCCGAGGTAGCTCACGCGGAAGATCAGCTCCTCGGGCAGCGCGTCGAGCGTGCGCCACACGACCCAGCCCACGCCCGGGTAGACGAGGCCGTACTTGTGCCCCGACGTGCTGATCGAGTGCACGCGCTCGAGCCGGAAGTCCCACTCGACGTCGGGCTGGAGGAACGGCGCGATCATGGCGCCGGACGCGCCGTCGACGTGGATCGGGACGTCGAGGCCGGTGCTCGCCTGGAGCGCGTCGAGCGCCGCCGCGATCTCCTTCACGGGCTCGTACATGCCGGTGTAGGTGACGCCCATGATCGCGACGACGCCGATCGTGTTCTCGTCCACGTACTGCGCGACGGCGCTGCCGTCGAGGCACGGGTGCTCCTCCGTGATCGGCACGTAGCGCGCCTCGACCTCGAAGTAGTTGCAGAACTTCTCCCAGCACACCTGCACCGCCGAGCTCATGACGAGGTTGGGCCGGTCGGCCGGCTTCCCCGCCGCGCGGCGCGCGAGCTGCCAGCGCCGCTTGAGCGCGAGGCCGCCGAGCATGCACGCCTCGGACGACCCGATCGTCGAGGTGCCGATGCACGCGTGCACGTCGGGCACGTTCCACAGCGACGCGAGGATGCGCCAGCAGTTCTCCTCGACGGCCGCGGTGCGCGGGTACTCGTCCTTGTCGACCATGTTCTTGTCGTAGACCTCGGCGTAGAGGCGGTCCGCCTCGTCGCCCATCCACGTCGCGACGAACGTCGCGAGGTTGAGTCGCGAGTTGCCGTCGAGCATCACCTCGTCGTGGACGACCTGGTAGGCGGACGTCGGCTCCATCTCGGCGTCGGGCATGGTGAACCGTGGGGCGACCGCCCGGACGCCGGCTCGCGTGTAGGTCGGTCGGAGCACGTGGTCGTCGGTCATGACGGTCCTTCCGGCGTGCCGGTGTCCCGGCGCGGTCGAGGGTCGGGTGGAGGGCGGGCTCAGCCGGCGAGGATCCGCGCCTTCTGCGCCTCGAACTCCTCCGGGGTGAGCACGCCCTGGTCGCGCAGCGCGCCGAGCTGGGTGAGCTGCTCGATGCGCGCGTCCATGCCGGTCGCCGCGGCGGGGGCCGGCGCGGGGGCGGGCGCCGGCGCGGGCGGGGGCGCGTACTGCGGCGCCGGTGCGTACTGCGGGGGCGGCGCGTACTGCGGCTCCTGCTGGGCCTCCTGCTGGGCCCAGCGGCCCGCCTGGCGGCGGGAGACGCGGTTGGACACGGCGGTCGCGGTCCCGGCGATGACGGCGGTGCGCGCGACACCGCGGAGCAGTCCTGGCACGAGGTCCTCCTTCGTGAGGACCGGACCGGAGCCCCGGCCCGGCGGTGCCCGGCGCGCGGCGGGCGCCCGGACGCGGCGTCCGCCCCACTGCGGGCGAGCGACTGTCCCCAGGGTCGTCCGCGGGCGCCGCCCGCGTCCTCACCCGGAGAGTGTGAAGTCGCCCGGGAGGGCACCGGCCCAGGCTGCCGCAGCCCGGCCGTCGGGCGGGCGCTCAGCCGGCGCGTCCCGCCACGTCGGGCACGAGGTACTCGACGTGCACGGCGTCGACGGTCCCGTCGAGCGCGAACGGCATGCGGTCGGCGTACGCGCGCGACACCGCGCCGCCGTACGCCCGCCCCACGTCGAGGCAGTCGTTCGCGGAGAACAGCAGCGGCGCGCTCACCGGCACGGTGCCCGAGCCGACGTCCGCGCCGTCGACCCGCAGCACGACGGACAGCGGCCCGGCCGGGCGGGGCTCGACGTACGTCGTGACGACCTCGACGGTGTGCTCGCCCGCCGCGAGCGGCGCACCCGAGCGGACCACTGTCCGCTGGACGAGGAAGAGGTTGTACTCGTACGTGAGGACGCCGTCGAGCAGGAAGCACGTGAGGCCGCCGCCCGCGCCGCCGAGCTTGTAGAGCACGCCGTTCGTGGCGTCCGGCACCGTGAGGCGGATCTCGACGCGGTTGGGCCGGTTGCCGAGCGCGGGGGCGCAGAACTCCGGGACGCGTACCGTGTCGCCCGACAGGTCCCACTCCGTGTACGGCGGGCTGATGCGGTCCTCGGGGTGCATCACGGGGACCCACAGGCCGCCGCCCACGGGCAGGACGTCGTTGCGGGCCGCCTCGATCGCGAACAGCTCCTTGAGCTGGGCGAGCTTCTCCGGGTGCTCCGCGGCGAGGTCGTGCGCCTGGCTCCAGTCCTCGTCGAGGTGGTACAGCTCCCAGGGGTCCTCGTCCGGCGTCCACGTGCGGATGCCGGGCGGCATGCCCTGCACCCACGGCAGACGGGGCCCGGTGGCCGACGCCATCCAGCCGTCCGCATAGATCGACCGGCTGCCCATGATCTCGAAGTACTGCGTCCGACGGCGGCCCTCGGCGCCGGCGTCGTCGATCGAGTACGCGAGGCTCGTCCCGTCGATCGGGTCCTGCGGGACGCCGTTCACCGTCTCCGGGTGGGAGATGCCGAGGATCTCGTAGATCGTCGGCACGAGGTCCACGACGTGGTGGAACTGGGTGCGCGGCACGGGGTCGGGCTCGATGTGCCCGGGCCAGCTCACGAACATCGGGTTGCGGGTGCCGCCGAGGTGGGACGCGAGGAGCTTCATGCCCTGGTACGGCGACGACCCGGCCCACGCCCACGCGGCGTGGTACTGGTTGTCCGTCGCGGGGGTGCCGAGCGCGTCGAGGCCCCCGAGCTCCTCCAGCGCTGCGAGGTGCTGCTCGACCCTCGACGGGATGCCGTTCTGGGCCAGGAGCTCGCTGATCGTGCCGTTCTGCCCCTCGCCGGAGGACCCGTTGTCGCCCCAGATGTAGACGACGATCGTGCTCTCGCCGTACCCGAGCCGCTCGACCTCGTCGAGGAGCCGGCCCGCCTGCACGTCGGCGTGCTCGCCGAAGCCCGCCGCGACCTCCATGAGCCGCGCCTGGAACGCCTTCTGGTCGTCGGGGATGTCGTCCCACGCCGCGAGACTCTCCGGGCGCGGGGTCAGCTCCGCGTCCTCGGGCACCCACCCCGCAGCCTTCGCGCCCGCGAGCGCCCGCTCGCGGTACACGTCCCAGCCGTCGTCGAACGCCCCGGCGTACCGGTCCGCCCACTCCTTCATGATGTGGTGCGGCCCGTGCAGGGCGCCCGTGGCCCAGTAGACGAAGAACGGCTTGTCCGGCGCGTTCGCCTTGTGGTCGCGCAGCCAGCGCATCGCGTCGTCGGCGATGTCCTCGCTGAGGTGGTACCCCTCCTCCGGCGTGCGCGGCGGCCGCACGAGCGTCGTGTTGCGCACCAGGTTCGGCTCGTACTGCGACGCCTCGCCCGCGAGGAAGCCGTAGAAGTACTCGAACCCGTACCCGGTGGGCCATCGGTCGAACGGGCCGGCCGCCGTCGTCTCCTCCGCCGGGGTGTTGTGCCACTTGCCCCACGCGCCGGTCGCGTACCCGTACTGGCGCAGCACCTCGGCGATCGTCGCGCTGGACTTCGGGATGTGGCCCGAGTAGCCGTCCCAGTCGTTCGCGAGCTCCGCGATCTGCCCGTTGCCCACCCGGTGGTGGTTGCGCCCGGTGAGCAGGGACGCGCGCGTGGGCGAGCACATCGCGGTGGTGTGGAACCGGTTGTACCCGATCCCGTTCGCGCGCACGCGGTCGAGCGTCGGGGTGCGGACCGCGCCGCCGAGCGTCGTCGGGAGGGCCGGCCCGGCGTCGTCGATGAGGATCACGACGACGTTCGGCGCGTCCGCGGGCAGGTGCCGCTCCGGCGGGAGCGGCGAGTACGTGGACTCCTGGATCGTCCGCCCGGCGACGCTGCCGGAGCGGCGGGGCGGGAACGGCAGGGAGCGCTCGGCGGGCAACGGCGTCCCGACGACGGACCGGCGCGGCTCGTCACTCATGGTCGAACCCCTGTTTCTCGAGGACTACCGACCGCACGGCGGCCGACGACGCGACGACGGTAGGTCCGCCCCGCCGCGCGGGGCATCACCCGGCGGGTGTGGTTCACGCGCCGCGCTCCGGGTGCCGGGGATGTGTGGACGACGCGAGATCGGCGGTCCGGCCCGACGTCGGCAGTCCCACCCGACATCGGCACGCACGACCGCCGATCTCACTTCCGGCTGCCGATCTCACCTCCGCCGCCGCGCACGACGTCGCACGTCGCAGGCCCGCGCGGCTTGCGAGCGGTCGAGGGCGAACCCAGCCTGGAGGCGGAAAGGCCCGGCGGGGGCGCCGAGGGGCGCGGCTCGTCGCGACGTCGACCGAGGAGGGCCCATGACCGCCGCCACCGAGCGCCCCGCGCCCGACGCCGGGCACAAGCCCGGTTCGCCCACCGACCTGCACAAGCCCTCGTGGGGGTTCGCGCTCAAGGGCGCGGTGCGGGAGTTCATGGACGACCAGTGCACCGACCTCGCGGCGGCGCTCACCTACTACGCCGTGCTGGCCTCGGCGCCCGCGCTGCTGGCGCTCGTGTCGATCCTGGGGCTCGTGGGCGACGGCGAGAAGGCCGTCGACTCGGTGCTGCAGAGCGTCGAGGGCGTCGTGCCGGCCACGACGCTCGACATGATCGAGCCGCTCGTGGAGAACGCCGCGAACACGGACAAGGCCGGTTTTGCGCTCGTCATCGGTGTCGTGCTGGCCCTGTGGTCGGCGTCGGGCTACGTGGGCGCGTTCTCCCGGTCGATGAACCGCATCTACGAGGTCCAGGAGGGGCGGCCCATCTGGAAGCTGCGCCCCGTGATGCTCGGCGTCACCGTCATCACCGTCCTGCTCGCGGGCCTCGTCGTCGGCAGCCTCGTCCTGTCCGGGCCGATCGCCCGCCAGGTGGGCGAGCTCGTCGGCCTCGGGGACACCGCGATCGCCGTCTGGCAGGTCGCGAAGTGGCCGGTCGCGCTCCTGCTCGTCGTCGTCCTCGTCGCGCTGCTGTACCACCTCACGCCCAACGTCAAGCAGCCGAAGTTCCGCTGGGTGAGCCCGGGCGCGGTCCTCGCGATCCTCGTGTGGGTGCTCGCGTCGGCCGGGTTCGGCCTCTACCTCGGCAGCGGCTTCAGCAGCTACGGCGCCACGTACGGCACCCTCGCGGGCGTCATCATCTTCCTCCTGTGGCTCTGGCTGACGAACCTCGCGCTCCTGCTCGGCGCCGAGCTCGACGCGGAGCTCGAGCGCAGCCGCGAGCTGCAGAGCGGCATGCCGGCGGAGGAGCGCCTGCAGCTCCCGCCGCGCGACACGCGCGCGAGCGACAAGAAGGCGGCCAAGCGCGAGGAGACCGTCGAGCAGGGACGCGCCCTGCGCGAGAGCCGCGGCCGCTCGACCGGCGCCGACGAGCCGACCGCCACCGACGCGCCCGACGACCGCACCCGGCCCCGCACGGACGCCGCGCCCCACGACCACACCCGGCTCCGCACGGACACCGCGCCCGACGACCACACGCGGCCCGACACCGGTGCCCGGCCCGGTCCGGAGGACGCGGGCGGCCGGCACCAGGCGTAGTCCGGGTCAGGCGCTCCCGCGGCGGACCACGACCGACGGGAACGTGCGCCGCTCCTCGCGGCGGCGCCCCAGCAGCGCCGTCGTCGCGGCGGCCGCGATCCGTTCCACGGGGTGGGTCGCCGTCGTCAGCCCGGGCCCGGCCTGCTCCGCGAACGGCTGGTCGTCGAACCCGGTGACGGCGACGTCGTCGGGCACGCGGACGCCGTCCGCCGCGAGCGCGCGCATCGCGCCGACGGCGAGGGTGTCGCTCATCGCGACGAGCGCGTCGACGCCGGGCCAGCGGCGCCGCGCCTCGCGCGCGGCGTCCGCGCCCGCGCCGGTCGTGAGGTCCGCGGACACCACGCGCCGCGGGACGCCCGCGGCCCGGGTCACGGCCTCGTAGGCGTCGACGGCCCGCCGGGAGCCGGGGAGCCACCCCGGCCCGGTGACCATGACGACGTCGCGACGGCCCGTGGCGAGCACGTGCTCCACGAGCGCGGCGATCCCCGCGGCGGCGTCGACGTCGTACGAGGGCACGCGCCCGTCGGCCGGGCCGATCGCGGCCACGCGCGCCACGAGGTCGCGCGGCACGCTCGCGAGCACGTCCGCGGTGTAGTCGACGAGGAGCACGCCGCCCACGCCCGGGTCGCGCGCGAGGCGGCGGAGCTCGTCGCGCGGGTCGAGCCCGAGCCACCGCAGCGCGACGCCCACACCCTGCGTGTCCGCCGCGCGGCTCGCGGCGGACACGACGCGCGCGACGTACGGGTCGGCGAGCAGGTCCGCCGACGGCGACCCGACCGCGACGACGACGCGCTCGCCGTGGCCGCTCGCGAGCGCCCGCGCGCCCGGGTGCGGCACGTACCCGAGGTGCTCGACCGCGGCGAGCACCGCGCGGCGCGCCTCGGCCGAGACCGGTCCCGTGCCGCGCACGACGCGGGACGCCGTCGACCGCGAGACGCGCGCGGCCGCGGCGACGTCGTCGAGCGTGACGGTCGGCATGGACGCTCCGTGGGCAGGTCCGGTCGGCGGTGACGGGCGACGCCCGAGGACCCACGCTAACCCGCGGGACCACCGTTGTGGAAGCGTTCCCACGCGAGTCGTCCGGCGGCTCGTCCCGGCACGGGAGCGCGGACTAGGGAACGCGCACGCGAGAGGCCGCGTCCCGATCCGCCGCCCCGTCCCGGCGCGCGGCGAGGCGGAGCGCGACGAGCGCGAGCCCCGCGCCGATCAGCGCGCCGATCGAGTTGGAGAGCCAGTCGTTCGTGTCGCACGACCGCCCGAGCGCCGGGACGAGCGCCTGGAACGCCTCGACGAGCGCGGACGCGACGACGCCGCCGAGCAGCGCGGCGAGCGGGCGCCGCAGCGCGACCGCGGCGAGGAGCACGGGCGGCACGAACAGCACGACGTTCGCCGCGAGCTCGACCCGGCCCGGGGTCGGCAGCGCCCACTCGACCGTGCACACCGCGAAGAGCTCGCGGTCCACGGGCACGAGCGTGAGCAGGAGGACCGGCACGAGGGAGAGCGCGAACAGCGCCCACGCGACGCGGGGGCGCCGCACGAGCCACGCCCCGACGAGCGGGCCGAGGACGACGAGGAGGGCGAGGGCGAGCGGCGAGAGCCACGGGTGCAGGACGAGGAGGGTCGTGATCATGAGGGCGCAAGTCTCGCAGACCGGTGCGTGTCGGACGGACGCGGTAGACCTGTCCCATGACGACGACGCCATCACCGCAGACCGGCACGCCCCGCGACGAGGACTGGTGGCTCTGCCGCACGTGCGCGGTCGAGCACGCGACCCGGCCGGACGTGTGCGCGATCTGCGCGGACGAGCGTCAGTGGGTCCCGGCGACCGGGCAGGCCTGGACCACCCTCGCCGAGCTCGCCGCCGCGGGCGAGCGCCTCGTCCTCACCGAGCTCGAGCCGGACCTGTTCGGCCTGTCGAGCGAGCCGAGCGTCGGGATCGGGCAGCAGGCCAAGATCCTGCGCACGCCCTCCGGCTCCCTGCTGTGGGACCCGCCGGGGTACCTGGACGACGACGCCGTCGCGCAGGTGCGCGCGCTCGGCCCGGTCGTCGCGATCGCCGCGAGCCACCCCCACATGTACGGCGTCCAGGTCGAGTGGAGCCGCGCGCTCGGCGGCGTGCCCGTGCTCGTCGCGGAGGCCGACGCGCACTGGGTCGCGCGACCCGACCCCGTGATCGAGACGTGGAGCGGCGAGCGCGAGGTGCTGCCCGGCGTCGTGCTGTCGCAGCCGGGCGGGCACTTCCCCGGGAGCGCCGTGGCGCACTGGGCAGCGGGGGCCGACGGGCGGGGCGTGCTCCTGTCCGGGGACACGATCTTCGCCAACCCCGACCGCACGTCGGTGAGCTTCATGCGCTCCTACCCGAACCGCATCCCGCTGTCCGCGGCCGTCGTGCTGCGCGTCGCGGAGCACGTCGCGCGGCGGCCGTTCGAGCGCCTCTACAACAACTTCGAGGGCGTGATCCCGGCCGACGCGCGGGACGTCGTGCTCCGCTCGGCGCAGCGTCACGCCGCGTGGGTGCGCGGCGACTTCGACCACCTCACCTGACGCGGGCGGCGCGGCGACCCGCGGGCCGCGGTGAGACGTCGTGGCGCGGCCCGCCGGTGCGCGCCACGATGGTCGTCGTGCCGATCTCCCATCTCCACGAGACCGACGTCGACGCGCTCCGAGGCTTCCTGACGGACGTCGACCTCACCGTCGCCGGCCTCGACGAGCCCGCGGTCCACCTGTGGGTCGAGCGCGATGAGCACGGCGAGATCGTGGGGAGCACGGGGATCGAGCTCAGCGCGGACGGTCGGCACGCCCTGGTGCGGAGCGTCGCCGTCGCGCCCGGGCACCGGGGGTCGGGCCGCGGGGCCCGCCTGGCCGAGCACGCCCTCGCCGAGGCCGCGGCGCGCGGCGCGACGCGGGCGTGGCTGTTCTCGCGCCGGTCGGGCCCGTTCTGGCAGGGGCTCGGCTTCTCCCGGGCCGAGTGCTCCGAGCTCGCCGCGTCCCTGCCCGACACCCAGCAGGTCCGGCTGTTCGCCCGGACGGGCCGGCTCGACCACGAGGTCGCCTGGAGCCGCCCGCTGTCGGCGGGCGGGTGACGGCCGCGGCGCCCGCCTCCCGCCTCGGCGCCGGATCCCGCCCGCGGCAGGTCGACGCCGGCACGCACCTCGGGCGCGAGCCGGCACAGGCCGCACCCGGACGGCTGCACGCCCGGGCCTCCCCCGCTCCCCTGCGAGCGCCCCGGGCCCGGCGGACGATGGGCCCCGGAGGTGAGGACGATGCGCAAACGCGTCTCGGGTGCGGCGGTCGCGGCGACGGGCACGTGGACCGACCCGGACGGCGTCCGCATGCCCGCGGGCGAGGTGCACGCGTGGGAGCGCGGCACCAACCAGACCGTGTGCCGCCTGCAGCTCAGCCGCCAGGGGCTCACGCGCTTCCCGCACGTCACGTGGGCCGACGTCCAGCCCGCCACGGGCCGTGACGCGGACGCCGTCACCTCGGTGTGCCGGCGGTGCGCCGCCGGGACCGGCACGCGGCGCGACGAGAAGCCGTGGCGCCGGGAGAACCCTCGCCCGTAGCCCTCGACGGACCTCCGGAAACGCGTCGGGACCGTCCGGCGCAGGACCGTGCCGACCACCTACGCGGTCGGCCCGCGGTACGCGTCCGTCGACCGTGCCCACGCACCCGCCCGCCCCCGGCCCCTCAACCCGTCCCCGAGGCCCGCTGAGTACCGCGCGCGCTACCGCACGGTGGTTCCACCGACGAGATGGAGGTGGATCGATGTACCAGATGGGAAGTGCTCAGACGGCACCGGTTCTCGCAGCCACGGGGGTGATGGCCACGGGCTACTACCTGGTCGGTGCCTGGACGCTGCTCATGGCCGGCGTCGCGCTCGTGATGGTGGTGCGGGTCCTGCGCCGCCGACGACGCCAGGAGGAGACGTGACCGGTGCCCCGGGCGCGACCACGCCGCGCGTGGTCGCGCTCGTCCCCGCCCACGACGAGGCCGAGGCGCTGCCCGCGACGCTCGCGTCGCTGCGCGCGCAGACGCGGCCCGTCGACCGGGTCGTCGTCGTCTCGGACAACAGCACGGACGCGACCGTCGAGGTCGCTCGCGCACTGGGTGCCGACGTCCTCGAGACGGTCGGCAACACGGACCGCAAGGCGGGCGCGCTCAACCAGGCGCTCGCCCGCGTCGAGGCAGAGCTCGTGCTCGTCCTCGACGCCGACACGACGATCGCCCCGACGTTCGTCGCCGAGGGGCTCGCGCTCCTCGACGCCCGGCCCACGCTCGGGGCCGTCGGGGGCGTGTTCCGCGGGACGCCGCCCGCGTCGCTCCTCGAGCAGCTCCAGGCCAACGAGTACGAGCGCTACGGCGTCCAGGTGGACGTCACCGGACGCACCTCGGTGCTCACCGGCACCGCCGCGCTCGTGCGGCGCGACGCGCTGGCGGCCGTCGCCCGGGCGCGCGGACGTACGCTCCCCGGCCCGCCCGGGGCGGCGTACGACCCCAGGGCCATCACCGAGGACTCCGAGCTCACGCTCGCGCTGCGCACGCTCGGCTACGAGCTCGCGTCGCCGGCGAGCATGTCGTGCACCACGGAGCTCATGCCGACGCCGCGCGACCTGCACCGTCAGCGCGTGCGCTGGTACAAGGGCATGCTCGACAACCTGCGCGCCTACGGGTTCACGCGCGTCACCGCCCGGTACGTGGGTCAGCAGGCCATGCTGGCGATCGGCACGCTCATGCTCGCCGCGCTCGTCGTCCTCACGGCGCTCTCGGTCGCGACGGGCACGTTCCGGCTCGTGCCCTTCTGGCTCGCGGTCGGCGCGGTGCTCGTCACCGAGCGGCTCGTCACGGTGTGGCGCGTCGGGCGCCGCGGCCGCCTCGTCGCGTCCGCCGTCCTCCCGGAGCTGGCCTACGACATGTTCCTCCAGCTCGCGTTCGTCCGCGCCTGCTGGCTCGCCGCCACGGCGCGTGACGCCGGGTGGCACCACGTGCGCCGGGACGCCCCGCCGCCGCGAGTCGCCGTCGCGGCGGCCTGACGACGCGGCGCGGGCCCGCGTCCCGGAGCACCGGCCCCGGCCACCGTGCTCCGGGGCGAGAGCCGGTCAGGCGTCGAGCGCGTCGGCGAGGCGGTCGCGCCCGTCGATGCCGAGCTTGCGGAACGCGCGGTGCAGGTGGTTCTCGACCGTGCGCACGCTCACGTGCAGCCGGTCGGCGACCGCCTGGTTCGTCAGGCCCTCGGCGACGAGCCGCGCGACCTCGCGCTCGCGGTCGGTGAGGTCGCCCGACGGCGCGAGCAGGTCGAGGATCGCGACGGCCGGCCGGCCGTGCGCCTCCAGCCGGGCGCGCGCGTCGTCGAGGACGGCGGTCGCGCGCCGCACGTCGCCCTCGGCGCGCAGCCGGCGGATCGCGACGGCGAGCGCCCGCGCGCCGATCAGCACCTGCCCGTCCTCGACCAGGCCCGTCCCCCGTCCCGCGGCGACGTCGGGGTCGTCGCTCGCGACGGCGGCCGCGAAGCGCTCGACGTGCCGCAGCAGGCCGGCGGGGAGGTCCGCGACCAGGTCGAGGAGCGCCGTCGCGCGCCGCGGGTCGGGCACGAGGTCGAGCGACAGGGCCCCGGACGACGCGGCGGCCACGAGGAACCCGCGCGCGAGCGCGTCCTCGTGGTCAGCCCACAGGGCGTCGGCCGCCGCGGCCTCGTCGGTCGCGGCGAACCCGGCCGACCCCGCGCCGAGGCGCGCGAGCGTCCACGTCGGCTGCGCGAGCGGCAGCGGGCTCGGCCCCGGGCCGAGGGACCGCGACTGCTCGGCGAGCGAGCGCGCCGTCGTCGTGCGGCCCTCGACGAGCGCGACGGCGGCGGCGAGCGAGAGGTTCGCCGACTGGAAGGGCCGCTGCAGCGCCGACAGCAGCCCCGTGGACAGCACCGAGCCCAGGTGCTCGTGGAGCTCGGCCGTGCGCCCGCGCAGCAGGAGCACCACGGACACGACGAACGCGTGCCCGTGCACGGCGTCGACGTCGAGCGCCGAGCGCGCCTCGTCGAGGTGGCGCGCGGACCATGCGTAGGCCTCGTCCAGGCGGTCGTCGAGCAGGAGCGCGAGCCCCCGCAGCACCTCGGCGGAGCTCGCGAAGTGCGGGGTCCGGGTGCGCGGCTCGGCGAGCAGGTCGAGCGCCGCGGCGGGGTCGCCGCGGAACACGAGCCACTCGGCCCGGACCGTCGCGGCGGTCGCGGCGACGTCGTCCTCGACCTCGCCGGGCGTCGCGAGCGCCGGCGGCTCGTCCGGCGCCCGGTCGAGGAGGAGCGCGAGGTGCGCCTCGACGTTCGCGAGGAGCGGCGCCCACGCGCCCGCCTCGGCGCGCGCCGTCCGCAGCACGCGCCGGGCCGCGTCGAGGTCCTTCTCGACGAACGCGACCGCGAGCGCGTGCCAGTTGTCGAGCGCGGCGAGGGACCGCGCGTCCCCCGTGCGGGGCGTGCCCTCGACGACCGCGCGCACCGTCGCGCCGTCGGCGTCCCCGGTGAGCAGCGCCCGCAGGTAGGGCACCGCGGTGGCGGGCGACGGCTCCGTCTCCCACCGCGTGCGCAGGTAGACCGTCTCGCGGTACCAGTGCTCCACGAGCATGCGGTGCCGCACCGTGTCCGACTCCCACGGCGCCCGGTCGCGCACGACGGCCGGCGCGTCGTCGAGCGCGTCGGGCCGCGGCGCGGCGGGGAGCGCGACGACGCCCCTCCCGGCCACGTGCAGCGCGAGCCGCAGCCGCTCCTCGATGCGCAGGCGGCGCGCGCTCGTCCCCAGGTGCCGGTAGTGGTCGGCCACGGCCTGCGGGAACACGCCGACGACGGTCTGGTCCCCGCGGGGCACGAACCGCAGGAGGCGGCACGCGTCGAGCTCCTCGAGCGCGTCCGGCGCGACGAGCGAGCGCGCGGTGCTCGTCGTGACCGCCCCCGCGAGGGACAGCGTCTCCAGGGCTTCGAGCGCGTCGTCGGACAGGTCCTGCACGAGCGGGGCGACGCTGCGGGCGAGCGCCGGGGTCCACATGTCCGGGCCCGCGACCCACGTCCCGTCGACGAGCGCCAGCCGCCCGCGGCGGCGCGCGTTCACCGCGAGCGCGGTGACGAGGCCCGGCAGGCCCCCGGCCGCGGCGTAGAGCCGGCCGACGGTCGCCGCGTCGATCGTCCCGGGCAGCAGGTCGGCGAGGAGCGTCTGCGTGTCCACGTAGCCGAGCGCGGGGACCTGCAGCTCGACGCCGGGGCGCACCTCGGTCGCGAGCCGGTACGGGTCGCGCAACCGGGAGGGCTGAGGCCGCGAGGCGCTGAGCACCGCGAACCGTGCGCGCGCGTGCGCGGCGACGAGCGCACCGGAGCTCGCGCGGTCGAGGTCGTCCGCATCGTCGACGACGACGAGCGTCCGCGCGGGCCGGACCGCTCCCTCGATCGCGGCGACCGCGCCCGCGACGGCGGACGGCGCCGTGCGGTCGGCGCGCGACGTGAGACCCGCGACCGCGAGCGCCTCGAGCGGCCGGTCACGCAGCGCCGCGACGCCCTGGACGCGCAGGACGGTCCACTCGTCGTCGAGGAGCGTGCGGCACACCTCCGCGAGCACGGTCGTGCGGCCGGAGCCCGCGGGCCCGACGAGGTCGACGCTCCGCCCCGCCCGGAGGTGGTCCACGGCCTCGGCCTGGACCTCCAGGTGGAGCGAGCGCGGGGTGCTCATCGCCTCAGTGTGGGCGACGTCCCGCGCGGGTGCACCCGCGCGACCGACCGCTTCCGGCGCTCTTTCACCCGCTCGACGGCGCGCGGTCCTCCGCGCCGCGGCCTAGTTTCGTGGCGGGCGGGCACGGGGCCCGCACGACCGAAAGGGTGAGACATGACCGAGAACGGACCCGCGGACAAGGGCGGCCTGGGCGACCTCGTCGGCAAGGCGAAGGAGTTCCTGACGGACGACCGGATCGACCAGATCGCGGACAAGATCAAGGACGTCGCGCCGGACTCCGTCGACAAGCACGTCGACACCCTCGCCGAGCAGGCCAAGAAGGTCAACGACTGAGCCGAGGCCACGTCCCGACGGCGGGACGGCGTGGCGGGACCGCTGCGCGCGGAGACCGCGACGACCGTCCCGCCGTCGTCTCAGCCGCCCAGCACGAGCGACACCCCGATCGTGGCCATGACGACGGCGATCGCGCCGTCGAGCACGCGCCAGGCGCCGGGCCGTGCGAAGACGGGGGCCAGGAGCCGCGCGCCGTAGCCGAGCGCGGTGAACCACACGACGCTCGCGACCATCGCCCCGGCGCCGAAGAGCCAGCGCGCGGCACCGGTCCCGACCGCGCCGGCGCCGTGCGCGGCCGCGTACCCGGCCGCGAGCGAACCGAGCAGCAGCACGGTGTCGAGGTAGACGTGCGGGTTGAGCCAGGTCAGGGCGAGCGACGTCCCGACGGCCGACCGCGCGGAGGTCGCCCCCGCCCCGGCCGCGGGGTCGAGGTTGCCGGGCCGCAGCGCGCGCCGGGCCGCGAGCGCGGCGAGCGCGAGCAGGAACGCGGCGCCGCCCCAGCGCACGACGGCGAGCAGCACGGGAGCACCGGTGACGAGCGCGCCGAGCCCGGCGGTCCCGGCCGCGATGAGCACGAGGTCGGACGCCGCGCACACGAGCACGACGGGCAGCACGTGCTCGCGCCGCAGTCCCTGGCGCAGGACGAACGCGTTCTGCGCGCCGATCGCGACGATGAACGACAGGCCGGCGGCGAGACCGGCGGCGACGGGGGCGAGGACGCTGAGCACGACGACGACGCTAAGCACGCGCGTCCCTGAAGTACAGCGATAGATTCTGGGGTTCCGTAAGATCCGCTCATGGTGGACCTGCAACCGGACCAGCTCCGCGCGCTGGAGGCCATCGCGGCGACGGGGACCTTCGACGCCGCGGCACGCCGCCTCGGCGTCACGCCCTCCGCGGTGAGCCAGCGCATGCGCGCACTCGAGGCGGCCGTCGGCCAGGTGCTCGTGCGGCGCGGCAAGCCCGCCGAGCTCACGCCGCCCGGCCGCGTCCTCGTGCGGCACGCGCGGCATCTCGCGCTCCAGCAGGCGGACGTGCTCGCCGAGCTCGGCATCGGCGCGAACCCCGGCCCCGACCCGGACGAGGACGCGCGAGCCCCGCTGCCGGAGATCACGCTCGTCGTCTCCGGCGACGCCCTCACCACGTGGGCGCTGCCCCCGCTCGTGGAGGCGTCGACGTGGGCGCGGCTCGAGGTCCTGCGCGAGGACGAGGAGCACTCCGTCGGTCTCCTGCGCGACGGCACGGCCGTCGCCGCGGTGACGTCCGTCGCCGACCCGGTCCCGGGGTGCCGTGCGACGCTGCTCGGGCACATGCGGTACCGGCCCGTCGCGAGCCCCGCGTTCGTCGCCCGCTGGTTCCCGCGCGGCGCCGACCTCGACACCCTCTCGCGCGCGCCCGTCCTCGCGTTCGACCGCAAGGACGACCTCCAGGAGCGCTACCTGCGGCTCCGCGCCGAGGAGGCGGGCGCGGCGCCGCTCGACCCGCCCCGGCACTTCGTCCCCGCCTCGAACGAGTTCCGCCGGGCCGTCGAGCTCGGCATGGGCTGGGGCATGCTGCCCGACCTCCAGGCCGCGCACGCGACGCGAGCGGGCCGGCTCGTCGGCTTCGACGACGCGCGCGCGACGCTCGTGCCGCAGCACTGGCAGCAGTGGCGGCTGCACTCGGCCTCGCTCGACCGCCTCGCGGACGCGCTCGTCCGGGCGGCGCGCGACGCGCTGACATGAGCGCGGCCGCGGCCGCCGCCGGGGGGGTCCCGCGCGGCCCCCGCGCCCCCCCGGGGGTCGGTCCTACCCCTTTGTCACAGAACGTTTACGAAATCGATGTCGCGTTGACGGACCCGAAACGTGCCGGACCCCGGCACGCGACGCGGCGT